>DXJA01000243.1 GCA_019056875.1 Candidatus Jordarchaeum madagascarense | reverse complement strand
TGTTATAATCAACTATACTGGTGTCTTCCTTCACGTTTCTCCCTTCTGTATTCCATCTAATATTTGTAATTTTAAAAATAAGTGAGTTAGATTATTCTTTCTATTAATCCGCACTAATACAACACATAGTAGGAATTAAATAAAAATTTAGCTGCACATTTTTTCTAGTATCTATTCAAGTTCGAAGCTCGTGATATTACCCCACATTCCAATTTTTCCCTGCAAATTCCTCCTCATTAGATGCTGGCTTGTGCACTATTCATAAGATGCATGTTTCCAACTCCGGGAAAAATTCCTTGAAGTCGGGAAACACTCCGAACTTGTAACGAAGATTGTGGATTAGCGTCGGATATATGAAGAAACGTTAAATAACAGTATAAAGCATTAACACGGTTTCTTAAGGCAAATTCTTATTTTGAGTGAAAAGTTTTATAATTAGGTTTAATCTTCTTACTTTCAAAGGATTTTAGGGGAGAATGAATTTGGTTAAAATAGATGAGATTAAAAAAGTAGCCGTACTGGGCGCTGGAGTTATGGGTCATGGAATCGCAGAACTCGCAGCTTTGGCCGGCTATGAAACTATCCTCAGAGACATCAACCAGGAACTCATTGATAAAGGAATGAGCATGATTAAGAAAAGCTTGGATAAATTCGCTGAGAAGAAAAGAATCACTCAGGAGCTGGCGGATCAGAGCTGGGCGAGAGTAAAGGGTGTCATGGATTTTGGTGAGGCTGTTAAAGACGCGGACTTCGTGATTGAAGCCATACCCGAAGTCATGGATCTCAAGAAAAAGATCTACAAAGAACTGGATGGGAAGACACCCAAGCACGCCATACTTGCAACAAACACTAGCACCCTTCCCATATCGGAAATCGCTAGTGCAACCAGCAGACCAGAAAAAGTCATTGGAATGCACTTCTTCAACCCTCCGCCGCTCATGCCACTTGTGGAGATAATCAAAGGCGACAAAACGGATGATGAAACCACCCAAACTACGGCTGAAATGTCAAAGAAAATGGGTAAAATGGTCGTTATTTGCAGGAAAGATGTTCCGGGATTCATTGTTAACAGGTTGCTGGGACCGTTACTGGCTGAAGCCGCAAGGACGGTTGAAAGGGGAGAAGCCACGGTTGAGGAAATCGATTCTGCCCTAGCCTACAAGATTGGGTTACCTATGGGTGTATTCTTGGTAGCTGACTATAGTGGCATAGACACCATAGTTAAGGCATCGGAAGAGACAAAGAAAAAGGATCCCCAAGCTCCGGGACCCCAGAAGCTCTTCTTAGAAAAATATGAGAAAGGAGAGTATGGGTGGAAGGCCGGAAAAGGATTCTACGACTGGAGTAAGGGACGCCCCGCAATACCCACAGGTGTCGGAGACAAGTTCGACCCAATACCGCTCTTCGCTCCAGTCATTAACGCAGCAGCTTGGCTGGTCAGAAACGATGTCGCCGACCCGCAGGACATAGATGTGGGAGTTAAACTGGGCTTAGGTTATCCAAAGGGTCTCTGTGAGATGGCTGACGATTGGGGAATAAATAAAATAGTGGACATTCTCAAGGATAAAGAAGCCAAATACGGAGACTACTACAAGCCAGACCCCTTACTTACCGAAATGGTGAGCAAAGGACAAACTGGCGTTAAGGCCGGAAAAGGATTCTACGACTATGCCGGAGCGGAGTGGACATACAAGGCTACCATCTTTAAGAGAGAACCGCCACTTGTCTGGCTAACCTTTAACCGACCTCAGAGGCTGAACGCTATAAACCAGGATCTAACGGAGGATCTCGACCACTGTCTCACCGAACTCTGGAACGATGAAGAAGTACGGGTGCTCATACTCATAGGTGCCGGTGATAGAGCTTTCTGCGCCGGAGCCGATGTCTCCGGATTCAAAGGCGGAACCACAAACCTAGCTTTCGAAGCAACCCGCAGACTGCAAATGATTACCCAGAAAATGGAGAGGTTTCCAAAGCCCATAATAGCCGCTCTAAACGGCCTCGCCCTAGGCGGTGGACTGGAAATCGCAATGGCTTGTGATTTCAGACTTGCAACCGAGAGTGCATCCGTCGGACAGCCCGAAATACTGCTGGGAATAATACCGGGCGCCGGTGGAACCCAGAGACTATCCAAGTTTGTTGGTTTGGGCAGAGCAAAGGAAATGGTCATGCTGGGAGACCGAGTAGGCGCTGAAGAAGCGCAAAGAATAGGCTTAGTAAACAAAGTGTTCTCTTCCGATAAGTTTGAGGATGAAGTGTACAACTTCGCCATGAAACTGGCTAACGGTCCCCCGGTCGCATTGAAAATGGCCAAGTACGCTATGAACTATGGAACAGAGGTACCACTTGACGTGGGATTAGTGTTAGAATCGGGAGTTTTTGGCGTTCTGTTCGGAACTGAGGACATGATTGAAGGCACCAGCGCGTTCCTAGAAAAGAGATTTCCAAAGTTCAAAGGAAAGTAAAAACCACACCTCCCTCTTTTTATTTTTTAATTTCTGTTTTTACTCAAGAAAGTAACGTTCAAATACTAAATCTCATATTCCGAATTGCAGATTTTATTAAAAGGCAACCACTGGAAGGGGGATTTATGGATGGCGAATATATTTTTTCTTTTGGGTGAAAAGTTTTTTTAAGAGTTTTGAGAGAAGTTTAGCTGAAAGGAATCCTTCGGAAACAATTTATTTATTTGAGTGGCTTGTTTGAGGCGATTGTCTTGTCAAGAGAGGAACTTAAGCGTTTGGTTGTGGAGAGAAGTGTGGTAAAGGGCAAACCGATAATTCTTTCAAGTACCCGCATGAGCACGTTTTACTTCAACTTGAGACCCATAGCTCTTGATCCGGTGGGCTGTAAACTGATTGTTGAGATTATGATACCGATGATAAAAAAATACGAGGCTGACTGTGTGGGCGGAACAGAGGACAGCTCACTTCCCCTCATCACGGCAATCTGCGCACTTGGTGGAATTCCCGGTTTCTACGTGCGGAAACAAACCCAAAAATACGGATTGAGGGAGCAAATCGAGGGGAACCTCTTAAAAAAGGCGGTATTAGTGGATGATGTAGCCACAAGCGGCGAGTCCCTCCTTAACGTAGCCAAAATTGTGAGGGAAGCGGGATGCGAAGTGGAGCATGCTATAACCATTGTTGACTTGCTAGAAGGAGCCAAGGAGAGACTAGCATCCCACGGCATTAAACACGAATCCATATTTGACAGGGACGACTTCAAACTATGAAACTCCTTTTCCTATAATTTCCTTTTACACCTTTACTCTAAATTGATATTTTTCCGATTACCTCTACGAGGGTATATGAATGAGGTCATACTTGGAAACCGTAGATTTAGAAACTATAAAGCAGCGGTTTGACGCGTTTTGGGAAAGGGAAATTCTGGATAGACCAATGATTTGCATTACCGCTCCCAAAGATGAACCCAATCTTTGGGATTATCCTATTCCAGAAAGCATGGAAGAAAAGTGGACAAGCATAGAGTATGTTCTTTATAAGATAGAATTAACCTTTGAAAACACCCTTTACTTGGGTGACGCAGTTCCTTGGTACATGCCTAATATCGGCCCAGATTCCTTTACCGCTTTTCTGGGCGGAAATCTGATGTTTAAGGATGAGGGAACATCCTGGGCGGAACCCTTCCTTAACGACTTGTCCGATTATGACCCTGTTCTTAATGAGGATAACAAATGGTGGAGATTCATGGGTAACTTAATAGATACAATTTGTGAAGTGGCGGAAGGAAATTTTTTGGTGGGAATACCGGACCTCCATTACGGGGGTGATTCTCTGGTCGCCACAATAGGGGCTCAGAAACTAATGAAGAGCCTTTTCAATGAACCGGAAAATGTGAAAAAGCTAATCGGAAAACTTACAAATATTTGCACGACTGTGTTCAATGCTTATTACAAAAAAATTTCACGGGTACAGAAAGGCTCCATTACCTGGATACCCGCCTATTCCCAGGGAAGATACTTCGCTTTGCAAGACGATTTCTCCGGTCTGGTTTCTCCGAAAATGTTCCAGGAATTTTTTCTAGAGCAACAAGAAAGGCTTTCCAAGCAGCTGGACAACTCTATTTTCCACCTCGACGGGCCAATGGCACTAGGAAACATGGACTACCTTCTTGAAATAGAATCTCTGGATGGAATTCAATGGGTTCCCGGGGCAGTTTCAAAACCGATGCCCGAGTGGACTGATGTTTGTAAAAAGGTTCTAAACGCTGATAAATGCCTTCAAATCCACTGTGAGCCACATGAAGTAGAGTTTCTACTCTCCAAACTAAAACATAGAGGCCTGCTTCTTAGCACCTACTGTACATCAAAAAAAGAAGCACAGAGCATATTAAAAATAGTAGAGCGATATAATAATTGAAATCTTCTTAATTCCCAGCACGTTTTAATAAAAAACTAAACAAAAACTAGAGAAACTTTTTTATAAAAAAAGACTTTAATAATACTAATCCTAAAAAAGATTAGTATGAAAATTGGGGAGATTTGAGGTTTGAAGAAAATACTGGTACCTGTTCTTTTTGTACTCTTGCTCTGCTTGGCCCTCGCCCCAGCTCTCGCCGGATCATCCTCCATTGCAGCCTACAGCCCCACGGAGAAGATTTCACTCGCCCCCTTCGTACACATCACAGACTCAACAGTAACCGACCTGACCTATGGGATAGGTTACGTGGACAGCGTGTTCACCATTGATAACGGTTCACTAACGGGGACCTATACAAACACCACCGAAATCAACACAGTCCCCACAAATATTCTTAAACTGGGATACATAAGCTTCTACGGCTCCTCCCAAGTTACAATTAACAACACCAACATGTCCTCAACGGTATTGTGTGTTTACGGTTCCTCCCAAGTAACCCTCATAAACTCTTCGGTCGATTGGGTGTATGCTTACAACTCGTCTAAAGTAACTCTCACGAACAACTCGACCGTTTGGCAAACCATTAGCAGTCAAGAATATTCGGAAGTAAGTATTCTGAAAAACGCCTCAGTAAAATGGAGAATGAGTGTTTATGGTAATTCAAAGGTTTACTTTTCAGAGTCCAAAACCAACCAAGTTGAGTTATACGAAAACGGATATCTGAACGCTAGCAACTCCACCATCGGGTATATACTTCTCCTTGATTCCTCAACCGGGACAATAAGCAACAGCAGCACAATAAACTACTTAACGAGTATTAACGCAGCAAATGTTTCAGTTGAAGACTCAACGATTACGGATGAACTAAGGTATGGTATTGTTTGCACCGGGGGAAGTCTCACCATTGATGGGAACACGATCACTAATTCCACGCCCTACAGAAACACAACCACAATAATAAACAGCGCCACCCCCGCTCCGAGTCTTATTAGTGTTTGTGCTCTCGCCGATTCCACAGTGACCATCCGTAACAACAACGGCATGAGTAGTATAGTAGCTCAAGACAGCTCATCAGTATCCTTGGAGAACTTTACACTAGCAATTGGTCCTGGATGTGACTATACTTACACAATACTTTGTACTGATTACTCAAACGTAACTTTTAAAAACAGCCAGCAAACCAAAGGCATTGTCACCGCAATCACCTGCGAGGGGTACTCTAGCCTCACTCTACAGAACGTAACCAATATTGTTAATCAAATCTATATTGAATTGTGGGATTATTCTTCAGCAACGATTATGAATACTTCTACTACGTCAATAAATCTAAGACTAGTTCTATTAGAACAATCTACGGCAGTTGTTAAACATCTCACCCTGGGTGGTATTTCAAATCTGGATGCAGAATGCGGTGATTTATCGATTTTAGATATTGTAAACGTGACCAAGACTGACTCCGCATCTATCACGCTTGTTAGCTGGGATCTTTCGGTTATGACCATTTACAACTCGTCTGTCTCGGAGGTCGGTTGTGCTCTGAAGAGTACTGGTGACATGCAGGTTATCGATGATGTGCTAAGCGGTTCATACATTAATACAACTCAATCATATAACTCAACTAGTGATAACACTTTCCTACAATCTATAGCTGTTGTTGGCACACACACCCTCACAACTGAAAATTCCTCGGTCCCTGCAGAATATGTTATCCTTCACGACAGCGGGAAGCTAAACACCCACAACAGTACACTTCTTGGCTATATTGTCATGTTGAATTCATCTAAGGTTAGCGGAAATAACACAAAGATTGTGGGCTTCGAGATGTTTGACCGGAGTAGCATAAGCCTGTCCAACACAACTATTTGGGACATAATGTTGTTTGACCGGAGCAGCGTAAGCCTGTCCAACGCAACTATTGATTATGTTTGGGTTTCTGGCTCCGCAACAATGACTTGCAGCGGGTCGGAAACGGCTACATCCACAATCGGCACAGTTTATGTTAGATCCTATTACCCGAATATGGTCAACTTGGTTATCGACAACTGCACAGTTGGAGAGGTAGTTGCTGTTACTTGGATTCCTCAAGCTGCTGGTTTGGGCTATATCTTACCGTTGCTCTTTTACTCCTCCTCTACGCAGAACCAGGTCCCTGTCTTTACACTGTTGCTGGCTGGTGGAGCAATTGCTGCTGTGGCGGTGGCCGCTTTGTTCCTTTGGAGACGCAGAGCATAAAACCCTTCCCTCCTTTTTTTGCTTGTTTAGTTTTGTGGAAAATATAGTTTAAGCTTGAATTGGATTGGAAAGAGTAGGAGGAGACTAGTTGAGGTGTTTCGCATGGGAGGTGGAGGGAGTGTTTCAACTCTAAATAGTGTCTGAGAGGCTTTTTGAAAATTTTTTACTAAAAAGATGGAAAAAGAAGTAGGCTGGAAACGCGGCGCAATTTTTAAAAAAAGTTTTGAATATTATTTTGGCCTCCACTACCAACTACAACCGCATTATAATCTGGCGTATCTAATCACCAAACCATATTTGAAAATTCCAAAATAAACTGCCGAAACACTGTTTTCCATAATTTGAAATTTAAAGATTAATAATTTGGTTAAAATTTTACGATGATTTAAATCAATCCAAAAACTGGTCAAAGCGGGATACCACTAAGTTCCGACTGTTAACAAGTTTGGACTTGCTTAGTCTAACTTATCTATTTATTTTAAATACCATATTTGAGAATCTCATTAACAAGTAAAGCGAATAAAGAGGTGTTTGTATGTCCTATAAGAATATTTTTTACGAGAAGGATGGGCACGTCGTAACCATTACACTCAATCGTCCCGAAGTTCACAACGCTCTCAGCTGGGAAACCGCTCAAGAACTCCATAAGGCTTGGCAAACATTTAGAGACGATGAGGACGCCTACGTCGCCATCATGACCGGAGCCGGAGATAAAGCCTTCTGCAGCGGATGGGATCTGAAAGACGCCGCCTTCCAAACTGGCGTGCTTAAGGAATTCAAGGATTATGATAAGTATCGGGTTCACCTCTATAACTCGCCTGGCCCGTGCGGCTACACCCGCCGTCTGGACATCTTCAAGCCCACTATTGGAGCTATCAACGGCTACTGTTTCGCTGCGGGCTTTGAAACAGCCTTGTCCCTTGACATTCGTATTGCATCCGAAAACGCGGAGTTTGGCATGCTGGAGCGACGCTGGAACATCGTTTTAGCTGACGGAGGAGCGGTAAGACTCCCCCTAATAGTAGGATTTGCGCGAGCCTTAGAACTGGCCATTACCGGGCGACGCTTCGACGCCCAAGAGGCTTTGCGCATCGGAGTGGTTACCGAGGTGGTGCCTCAGGAGAAGCTTATGGACAGGGTTCGTGAACTAGCCGAGTCTATCTGTGAACTTCCTCAGGGAGCCATTCGCTCAGACAAGGAGGCAATTATTAGGGGAATTGGGCGTCCCCTTGAAGAGGCTCTACACATCGAGGCGGAAATGGCGATGTCTATGCTTATGAGAGGTGACGCGTTCAGCGAAGGAGCCAGAGCCTTCATAGAGAAACGTAAACCAGACTGGAAAAAACAAGGCCTATAATCTTTTTGAAAGATTCAATGTTACCCGGACAGGACAGGAGTCCGAAGACTGGTAAAGACACCTATACCGTGCTTGTAATAGACCAATCAATTACTTCACATGGTTCCGGTAATGCTCAGAAAAGATGAAATATTCTAAAGGAAAACGGGGACTTTTTATAGCGAACAAGGAACACAAACAATTGTAGGTGTATTTTAAAGTTTTGTCACTTTCCCACCTCCTTCCACCTTCTCTTTTTCTTTTTCTTCCCCTTCCTCTACCCCTTCAATCGCAGTTCCTTTCTTCTAGTTCCCATTCCAATTAGCATACTTTCTGAAAATTATAAATTCATGGTAAAACTTAAGTATCCAAAGAATGAAGAGGCTTGCAATAAGCATCTAATAATAACAATGTAGAATGGATCTTTTAATTCCCAAAAATGGGTAAGGGTGCGGGAGTAAAATGATTAAAACTAAACTCATGAATATGCTGGGAATAAAATATCCCATAATACAGGCTGGGATGGGCCCCTATTCAACCACCAAACTCGCCGCAGCAGTCGCCAATGCAGGGGGCCTTGGAATTATAAGTGGCGTTGGTATGGGAGTTTGTAAGCTCTTGGGCGGACAAAAATTCATGGACTACGACCCTAAGAAGAGCCCGGCTCAAAATATGAGGGAAGCCATTCAATATGTTAAAGAGTCAACCCAAAAATCCAAAGGCGTTTTTGGAATAAACGTCCCAGTTGCAGTGGAATTCCGAGAAGTAAGTGATGAACTAATTCAAACAGCAATCGAAGAGAGAGAAAAGGATCCAGAACTAGTTAAAAGAATGAAGGTAATAATCACCTCCGCGGGAAACCCGGAACCCCACGCGGAGAGCATAAAGGAGTCGGGGGCAATACTCTTCCACGTCTGTCCCTCACCTTACCACGCAAAGAAAGCAGAGAAAGTAGGTGCAGATTTGGTAATCGCCAGTGGCCATGAGGGCGGAGGTCACGTGGCGCATGAGCCAGTTCACAGCATGGTGCTGATTCCCGAAGTGGTAAAGACAGTGAAGGTGCCGGTTGTAGCTGCGGGGGGCATCTGTGATGGGGCGGGGTTGGCTGCGGCTCTGGCTCTGGGAGCGGTTGGTGTACAGATGGGCACCCGGTTTATAGCGACTAAGGAGAGTGATTTCCTCGACTACTACAAGCAGTACACTATGAACATCGGCGATGTTAGAGATACCATTGTTGCTAGGGGTGTTTTTGGCAGAATAAGATACCTTAAAACTGATGCAACTGTCGAACTTTTTGAAATGGAGAAGAGGGGGCGTCCAGACGCTGAGGTTGCCGACTTTGAGTTGAAATCCATTCAAGCGATACATTTCGGTGACCCGAAGAAGGCCGCGTTTTTCGGTGGTGAGGTTTCAGGAAGATTTTCAGACTTGCCTACAGTGAATGAGCTCATGGAAAGAGTGGTTAAGGAAGCGGAAGAGATTATCCGTGACAAGTTACCGAAATTGGTGGTTTAGAAACTTTATTATTCTTTATTTTGAATGCTTATACTAGGTATTGAAAGTGTTTCTAAATAGGAGGAACATGGTTATGACCGAGTTGAAAACTATTAAAATTGAGAAGAAAGATGGCATTGGAAAAATTATTCTTAACCGGCCCGAGAAGAGAAATGCTATAAACATGGACATGTTTATGGAGATTGGCGAAGCGGCAAGAATAGTTTCCGACGACCCCGAGATTAAGGTTGTGATTGTAACCGGTGCGGGACCCGCTTTCTCAGCAGGAATAGATTTCAACGCTGCGGCAAACCTTGGAGGATCAACCTCCCAAGATTTCAGGAAATTTGGGAGAAGAATCCAGATGGGTTGGAGCCTGCTTGAGAACATTGAGAAACCGGTGATAGCTGCCATTAATGGTCCAGCTATTGGGGGTGGAACGGAAATCGCACTGTGCTGTGACATTAGGATAGCGGATGATAATGCAAAGATGGGATTGCCCGAAGTTTGTTTGGGTATTGTACCGGATCTTGGTGGGGCTCAGAGGCTGCCCCGAGTAGTTGGACTTGGGCGGGCAAAAGAACTGATATTCACGGGCAGAATCATTGACGCAGCGGAAGCAGAGAGAATAGGATTGGTGAACAAAGTGGTCCCTGCAGAAAAGCTCATGGAAGCCGCTGTGGAGCTAGCGAACGAAATTAAGGACAACGGTCTAATCGCAGTAGGCCTCTCCAAGAAAATTGCCAACAAAGCCATGGAGATGGATATGGAGAGCGTACTCGAATACTCTATACTGGCACAGGATATTTGTATAAGAAACGAAGACATGGGAACCCTGTTCCAAAGATATATGGAGAAGAAGAGCAAGAAAAAATAGCTGACTTATCCTAGCTAACTTTCCACCTTCACGTGAAAATACGGCTCAAAAACTGAGTAATCTCCTTTAAGGCTTTAATTTTTGATTCGGAAATATAAATGGAAAAAGGAGGTTTCCTTCCTCCTTAATACCTTTTATACGAGTTTGAAATACTCTATATCCATAATTTCTCCTATAGTTTTGTTCTTCCAGACCGCCCCTACCTTAGCTCCAATTTTAACCTGTTTTTTGACCTTATCGAGGTCTGATAGGTCTATTCCGCCCAGATAGTGGTAGAATGAGCTATCAGCGCCATCCAGTTTTATGCGTGCTATAATGTAGGGAGGTTTTGCTGGTTGTTCGATGAAGGGATATTTAACAAGTGTCCAGGCTTCTAGGGTTCCCTTGTCGCTGACTTCTACCCAATCCGTTAAATCCACAAAGCATGTGGTGCAAAACTTTCTACCGGGAACCAGCACTTTGCCACACTTGGGGCACTTGGTTCCCATTATTTTCTTGTTTTTCATCCCTTGGAAAAACTTTAAACCAGCTTCACCAATCGCCCAGCGGTAGGGGAGCTGGACTACGCCCGGTTTTACAGCTTTAACTTCTTCCTCAGCCATTTTTCATCAATCCTCCATTTCTTTAGGGTTTTCTACCCAAAATCATCACACTTATGAGCGTGTTGGCACCTCCGAGTCCGTTACAGAATGCAGTTTCGGCATCCGGAACTTGGTGTGCACCCGCCTTGCCGGTAACCTGAAGAGCAGCCTCCGCCACCCTGACCATGGCGGTAGCCCCTATGGGATTAGTGCTCAAGACTCCTCCAGAAGGATCACATGGCAGTTCACCGCCTCTTGCCACCACACCCTCCTCGATTATTTCGTGTGCTTCGCCCGGTTTGCAGAAGCCAAAGCACTCATAATGCATCATTTCCTGGAAGGTGAACGGATTATAGATCTCAGCCACGTCTAACTGTTTTAACGGGTTGGTGATACCAGCCATCCTATAAGCTAATTTCGCCACCTCAATGGTGGCCGGATTTTCAACACTATCCGAATCATAGGCCCAGTACTCATTGCCGCAATACGCCACACCTTTGACCCAAGCGGGGGTATCAGTGATTTTCCGAGCCTTATCCTCCGAAGCGTATATAACCACACAGACTCCGTCCGATTGGGGACACACATCCAGCAATCTGATGGGATAGCAGATAATCCTAGAATTTAGAACATCATCAACACCGATTTTTACCTTTATGTGTGCGTAGGGATTATCGAAGGCGTCCACATGATTCCTCACCGAAACCTCGGCGGCAGCCAAACGAACCTTTTCCTCAGGAACATTATACCTGTGCAGGTACTCGTTACTCTGTTGAGCAAAAACTCCCGGAGCACCAGGCACAAACGGTCTAGTGAAATGGGCGTCACCAATGGTATTCATAGTTCCTTGGGCTTGTCCCTCATACTGCTTCTCCGCACCAATAGCCATTACCACGTCAAAGAGACCTGAAGCCACATGGTAATAACCCGATTGAGCTACAGACATGCCCGTAGTACCACAGGTAGCAACCCGCATATTGGGCTTCATAACTGCACCCGCCGCGTCGTCACCCCAGTACAGATGCGGGGCGTTAACCCCTTCCATGGGCGCAGGCATTGAGCCCGTGACTACCGCATCCACTTCCTCAATGGTTAGATTTGCATCATCCAAAGCTCTTCTAACAGCATCGTAGACAAGTTCTGGAAAACTCACATCCCTTCTCTTCCCATGCTCTGTTTGGCCAGTGCCTACGATAGCCACTCTTCTAACCATTTATACTTCTCCTACTCACCGGCTTAGGATAGCCACCATGTGTAACTGTCCTCCGAGGCCGTGTACGCTGTGCACTAACGCTTTCTCTGCGTCTGGAACCTGTCTCTCACCCGCCTTACCCCGCAGCTGAAGAGCTGCCTCAGCCGCCCTTATGACGCCCCGGGCACAGAAGGGATTCGTGGATAGAACCCCACCTGAGGGGTTCACCGGAAGCTCGCCACTCATCTCGGTGACTCCGTCTTCTATGAGTTTTACACCCTTACCCTTCTCGCAAAGGTCCATGCCCTCGTACCAGAGTAGCTCTTGAAACGCGTAGGGTTCACAGATTTCAGCCACGTTCAATTCTTTAAGCGGTTTTTTGATCCCCGCCATCTGGTAGGCCTTCCGACTCGCCATCTTTAAAGCTTGGTTCTCAAGCAGGTCTCGGTCTCCCATGAAGTAGGGTTCCACTCTCCAGTTGATTCCGGTAATCCACACCGGGTCATCGGTTAGCTCCTTGGCCCTCTTCTCGTTTGCTAGGATTAGGGCGCAGGCTCCGTCCGATGCCGGGCAGCACATAAGTTCCCTTAACGGATAGGCGGTAACCGGAGACGCCATAACGTCGTCCACAGTGACTCGCATCTTCCGGTGGGTATGCGGGTTGTAAAGAGCGTTACCAAGGTTCTTTACCGCAACCTGGGCTCCCTGCTCCTCACTGATTCCGTACCGCTCCATGTACTGGCTTGCTTGCAGTGCCGCTGCCGAAATCTCCTCCAGCGCTACTGGGCGCTGGTAGAAAGGATCGTTAAAAAGGCTGGTGAGAGTGGGTATGGAAGACACCTCGCTGCACTTGGTGATCCCGATAACCAAGCAAGTATCGAAATGTCCTGATCTAACTCTCATGTACCCGTAGGCCAGAGCCAGTCCGGAGTCGTCCTCTGCCTTCGTGCTGTCCTTAAGATAACCTGCTGCAGCGTCATAGTGGAACACGTTTGAGCATCCCATTCCCTGCCAGTAGTCCGAGGACGAGGCTACAATGGTTCCCAGTTCTTCACGTGTTATTCCCACCTTGTCCATAGCGGTCTTAGTAACTTCAAAAGACAATCCTCTCACGGAGTCCATAATGTTTTCTCCACACTTCTGAGCTACACCAACAATTGCAACCTTTTCAGACATAAAACCACCTTTTTTCTTCATCTACTTTATTGGTTTGAAATAATCGATATCCGTTATTGCTCCTACTCGCTCGTCCCTCCACACCGCCTTGACCCGCATCCCTATCTTGACCTGATCTGAAACCTTCTCTGGATCCGAGAAGTCAATGCCCATTATGTAGTGGCTAAAACCTGTGTTAGCGCCGTCAAGGTCAATAATGGCTACAATGTAGGGAGGTTCTCTGGGTTGGCCGACAAAGGAATAGTTAACAAAGGCATAAGTTACTATGGTGCCTTCATCCGATACTTCCACCCAGTCGAATAGCTCTATGAAGTCTCGGGGACAGAATTTCCTGCCCGGAACCAGAACCCGACCACATTTATGACATCGGGTGCCTAGAATCTTCTTGTCTTTAAGTCCCTGAAAGAAACGAATTCCGGCGGGGCCCACGACCCATCGGTAGGGGAGAGTTATTTCGCCTTCTCGTACGGTCTTAACTTCTTCCTCTTCACTCATGCAAAATCCTCCAACAATCTAATTTAGGAGTGTTCCACAAACAATCAGAATCTCTTATAATCGTACTATTTATCAGAACTCCCATTTCAGAACCTTTAAAAACAATCTTCCGTTTTTTGACATCTTTGTTTAAATATCTATATAAATTTTATTTAAAGGCTTAATGATACGATTCTACTATACCATCATGGAAGGTAGAATTTAGAAGCGGTCTAAAGCTTATGGAAATATTAATATTCCAAGGTTGCAACCTTCTTAGAAGAATTATTGTTCAGAGATGTTTGGTCATGGCTGGTGTGTGGTCTCGTTACGCTAACGCTAAACTTCTGGTGCTCTACTTTGCGGGCTTTGTGGGTCCCCTGTCTGGGAACACTATATTAGCGCTGATACCGACTCTTAAGACCACTTTTAATGTGGATGTGGGCACGGTTTTGCTGTCCATAACGGCTTTGATGATTCCCTTCGCATTCTTTCAGCTTTTTTCAGGAACCCTGTCCGATGTTTATGGCAGGAGAATCATTTTGGCGGGGGGTTTTCTAACATATGGGATAGGTTTGGTGATAATTGGGTTTAGTCCAAACTTCAACATGGGGGTGTTTCTGGCGGCCAGATTCATTTGCGGAATAGGGATTGCTTTCGTAGGGCCCGTTTTGCCCGCTTGTATCGGCGATCTTACAAGGATCGAGTACCGGGGAAAAGTCATGGGAATCTATTCCTCGATGGCCACTTTCGGAATAGCCGTTGGTCCCCTGTTGGCTGGTTTCCTCGCTGATGTTTGGTGGTATATCTATTTTATGCTCGCGGGCATGGCCTTTCTATCAATGATTCTAATCTGGCGTGTTCTTGGAGTTATTAATACGCCCAAGAGAATCACTGTACCTGTTCTTAGCCAGGTTTTTTTGGATTTAAAAGAAGTTTGCTCTTACAGAGGTGTGGTGGTGCTTGCCTTTACTAGTTTTCTCAGCTATATGGGCTTTATAGGTGTGCAATCATTTCTTTCGGACACATTGTCCCTGCCACCCTTCTACCTAGACTCCGTCTCCATTGGTATGATTCTCTCCATTGGCGGAGCTGTAGTTGTTTTTTTCGCTCCATTATCCGGATATCTAGTTGATAGATTAGGAAGGGGCAAAGTGGCCTATTTAGGAATCGCTATGAGTGTAGGAGCGATAGTTTTACTATTCTTCTCCAAAGAATTCTGGGGGTTTATGCTTTCAATGGCGTTATACGGAATCGGTGGTAACTTGTTCTGGCTACCCTTAAACACAATATCTGTGGAACTGGTACCTAGAATGAGGGGTGCTACTGCATCAGTTTACAATAGCTCAGCAATGTTTGGCTACGCTCTCTCGCCTTACTTGCTGACCCCGGTTTACTCAGATTATGGCACCAGCTTGATTTCCGGTTTCCAAATCATCATCATAATAGCCGTACTGATAATATTATTGATGATTCCCTTTATCCGATTCTTAGGCAAGCAGGAACTTCCCGAAATGAGAATGGAAAAACCTAAAACGGCGTTAACTATTAAATGAAAGCTCAATCCTTAATGGTAATTAACTGGTAAAAGTGTACACTAAGTAAGTGGATTTGAAGGTCTAAGGTTATAGAAATATTAATATCGTTATCTTCCCGTTTCTTCTGAAGAATAATTGCTTTAGGTTGTGTGACTGGTGGCAAGTGGCTGGTCTCGTTATGCTAACGCTAAGCTCTTGGTGCTTTACTTTGCGGGCTTTGCTGGTCCTTTATCTGCAAACACGGTTCTAGCTTTGGTTCCTACTCTGAAGACTACTTTTAACGTGGATGTGGGTACGGTTTTACTGTCTATCACGGCTTTGATGATTCCCTTCGCATTCTTTCAGCTTTTTAGCGGAACCATGTCTGATGTTTACGGTAGAAGACCTATTCTGGTTTTGGGTTTCTTGATCTATGGGATAGGATTAACGATAATCGGCTTCAGCCCAAACTTTAGTATATGGGTGTTTCTGGCGGCCAGATTCATCTGCGGAATAGGATACGCTTTTATTGGACCAGTTTTACCCGCGGTAGTTGGCGATCTAACAAAAATTGAGTACAGGGGGAAGGTAATGGGCATTTATTCATCAATTGTTACCTTCGGAATAGCCGCCGGCCCCCTGCTGGCTGGTTTCTTTGCCAATGTTTGGTGGTATATCTATTTTATGATTGCTGGTATGGCCTTTCTCTCAATGATTCTAATCTGGTTCATCTTTGGATCAGTTAACGAGCCTAAGGAAATCGATATACATCTTCTCAGCCAAGTTGCTAAGGACTTGAAAAGGGTTTGCTCTGTTAAAAGCGTGATGGTGCTAAGTGCAGCTGGTTTCCTGGGTTTCATTAGCTTTATGGGTGTGCAATCATTTCTCTCTGACGCCTTATCACTGCCACCCTTCTATCTCCAATCGGACGCTATTGGTATAATTCTCTCCCTTGGGGGCGCAGTCGGTATTTTTGTCGCTCCGGCAGCGGGATACATAACCGATAGGTTTGGAAGAGAGAAAGTAACTTACCTAGGCCTTGCTGTGATCCTGGTTTCACTAATCTTACTATTCGTATCGCAAGAATTTTTTGGATTCACGTTTTCAATGGCTGTAAACGGAATCGGGAGAAACTTGTTCTGGCTACCCTTAACCGCACTCTCTGTGGAACTCGTACCCGAACAGCGGGGAGCAACGTCATCAATTTTCAATAGCATAAGATTCTTTGGATACGCCCTTGCCCCCTACGTACTAACTCCAGTTTACGAAGATTACGGCACCAGCATGATTTCCGGTTTCCAAATCATCATCATAATAGGCATAATAATACTACTGTTGATAATACCCCTAATCAGATATGTGGGTAAGCAAAAACTTCCCGAAATGAACCTAGAAAAACCCGAAAGGGTGACATTTGAAGGCTCATAATTCTTTCTAATACCGGATTTAATATCGATTTTCGCTAATACGGTGTCAAATTATGAACATTTCAAAGTGTACATAAATCTTATTTTGAGAAAAAAGTACTGGTATGACAATTACCCTTGACACCTATCAGGTAAAGGAGCGCGTTTATTTGCAGACGGGTAAAACCAACAACGGAAACATCTATGAAACCATAAATTTTGCGATGTGCCCAAGGGCAATAGCAGTGATTGGAGCCTCACCCGACCCGGTCAAGATTGGCACATGGATTCTGAGAAACATTTATTTACTAGGCTATGAGGGGAAACTCTTTCCAGTTAACCCTCGGTACGAGGGGAATATATGCGGTCTTCAAAGCTATACCAGTATATTAGAAGTGCCTGAAGAAGTAGACCTCGCCGTGATTGTGATCCCAAACGATAAAGTGTTAGATGTTCTGGGTGAATGCGCAAAAAAGGGGGTAAAAGTAGCTATTTTAGTTAGTGCAGGCTTCGCGGAGTTCGACAAAGAGGGTAGAGAGCTTCAGAACCGAATTAAAAACTTTGCAAGGGAAAAAGGTGTACGTTTGATTGGACCCAATTGTTTGGGGGTTGTTAACCCGGGATATGAGCTGAACACCACCACGATGCCCATGATGCCCGCTGCAGGTAGTGTGGGTTTCATCTCCCAGAGTGGCGGCTTTGCGGGTCAAACCTTCCTCACAGCCAGAAGAATCCATCTGGGCTTCAGTAAGATAGTAAACACGGGCAACGAGGCGGACCTCGATACAACCGATTTCTTGGAATACTTCGGGGAGGACTCCCAAACCCGCGTAATTATGATGTTTGTGGAAAGCATAAAACGGGGACACCGCTTCCAAGAACTTGCTAAGAAAATATCCAAGCAAAAACCGATACTGTGTTTGAAGGTGGGCAGAACCGAAAGAGGGGTCAACGCGGCTCTCTCGCACACCGGTAACATTTCTGGTTCCCATGAAATCTTCAAGGCGGCGATGCAACAGGCCGGTGTTCTCCTGCCTCGGAACATCGAGGAAATGTTTGAGTGGGCTTTCGCCTTCGCAAACCAGCCTCTGCCCCAGGGCAATAGAATAGGGGTAGTGACCAATTCTGGAGGCCCGGGTGTGGCTCTCGTTGACGCTTGCTTGGAGCATGGACTCGTTGTACCGGAATTACCGGTTGATGTGCAAAAACAGCTTGGAGAAATTCTGGCCCCTAATGCTATTACCAAAAATCCGGTTGATCTGACATTCGCTAGCGATTTCGGGGTTTACTCCCGGTGTGTAGAGATAATGTTTGAACAAGCAGATATCGATGGAATACTGATTTACGGGGTGTTCGGTGCCGATGTCTGGAGGCACCTCCTAGAACAAAAAAACCCGTCCCCAAAATTTAAGGAACGCTTAGAGAGGGTGGGAAGAGAAGACGTAGAGCATTGGAGCAAAACCATAGTGAAAACATTCACGGAAGCCATTCCCAAAGTCTTCCAGGTAAGCAAGAAATACAACAAACCAATAATCACCGCAAGCACCTCAGCACCCTGGGAAGACGAAGCAATAAAATCACTACCCGAAAACGGAATCCCCTTCTTCAGAACCCCCGAAGCCGCAGCAGAAACAATGGCCGCAATGGTGCAATACAGCCACTACAGGACAAAACAAAAATAACTCAACCCCACAAAATAAAGAACAAAAACCCACAAGGAGCAGTAAGAAAAAATGCCAAACGACAAGGAAGAAATTCTCAAACCTAAAATACATGAATCCGTTTTCATCGCAGAGGGAGCACAAATATGGGGTGATGTGGAAATCGGAGAAGGGTCGAGCGTCTGGTTCAATGCCGTACTCCGGGGGGACGAGGGAAAAATCACTATCGGAAAAAATACCAACATACAGGACAATGCGGTCGTGCACAGCGATATGATGGTGGGAACCGAACTAGGAGACAACATCACAATTGGACACGGAGCCATAGTCCGGGGCTGCAAACTCAGAAACAACGTCATGGTGGGTATGAACTCCACCGTTATGACCAACTGCGATATAGGAGAAAACAGCATCATCGGAGCAAACACCTTCGTACCCTACGATAAAAAATTTCCACCCCGATCTCTGATACTAGGAGTGCCCGCAAAACTCGTCCGAGAACTAAGAGACGAAGAACTAGAAACAATCAGATTGGGAACACAGGTCTATAAGGGACTTGTGAAAAATTATTCTGAAAAAAAGATTCTTAAGTATAAAAAAGAGTAAAATTTTCAGTCAAAATTTTAGGCGAAATCTAAAAAATAGAAAAAAGGAGTCGGAAGGTTATCCCCTCCTTCTCCAAAGAGCAATTCCCAAAGCCAACAAGCCAATAGCCCCTAAGCCAACACCGGCGTACATATAGGTCGTCGTGGCCGCTTGTGATGACTGCTGATGGCTAAGTAGTAACAATGTCATCACCAGAGTTAAATCCGCTTCCACACCATAAGAAACCAGCTCAAATAAAAATTCCCCAGAAGTACTATTAGTCATTAAAACTATGTTTTTAACAGTAGGCGACCAGTACTGTATTAGCGAAGCGGGGTCCCCACCCCAAGCAGTAGTTATGTTAATACACCAAGTTTCAAAGGTTCCAGCGGCAACCGTTACGTTAGAAATATTAAGAACCTCGCCCGCAGACCAGCCTATTATTTGAGTCGCATTTGAACGATCCCATGTTATATTTAACCAGACTCCCATCCACGTACAAGAATATCCCGTCGCATTCTGGATTATTGTTTGGTTCCAAGTGGTTGCAAGACTCAACGGAAATTCAGGCATAAGGGATTCGTTAAAGTATTCGAAATTATAAACTTCGGAGTACATCCCAGACATGTTAAAGAGCATGTAAAAGTCTTCTGCTATAGTTTGTTGACCGGAGACTGTCATATACTGATTAGCCCAAAGTTCTTGTCCAACTAGAGGTGGTGAAGTGGGTATTTGTCTTATTTTGTAGCATTCGACTAAGGTATCGTTCCAGTCGGTTATGTTTACTATGTCCACCACTTTTCGTTTCGTCGTCCCATTAGTGGTCTCATTTATAAAAAATTGTAGATCCAGGTTTCTCCTACTGTTAAGGGTCCGGGCTCACCGGCTAATAATGCGTTTACTGGAAGTGTTAGTGTGGGTGACGATGCGATGGGGATGGTGACTAGTAGAGCTAGTAGTGTCGCTATTATGGGAATAAAAAGTTTCTTAGATTTTTTCATAGTTTTTTCCTTCCATCAATCCCTGCTCAATAAAGGCAATTTTACTTACTAAAAATTCAGTTTTAGTTTTATCTAAAAACGTGTATAAAAACGTTATGGTTGCGTACAAAATATTATTTTTGTTTATATAGTATTTTCTATTTTTCATTGCCT
>DXJA01000242.1 GCA_019056875.1 Candidatus Jordarchaeum madagascarense | reverse complement strand
TATAAATATATTTTGCTATTTTATAATAGTCCTGCCCACGTAACTTTCGGCGTTCTTTTTCTTCGAGAGAGAATCTAACAAGTTTGAAGATTTTCTTTACTTCCATCATTTCTCCACGTAATATAATAGTTAGTATAGAGAGCAGAACACTAAGAGATGCTATTTTTTTGCTAGGATCAAAAATTCTCCAATCTAGAATGGCAAGTTCATATGCCCGTGTAAAACTATCACCCGCCTTCTTCAGATTATTTGTTGCTGAGAAGCAATCGCCGACTTCTATGAAAAATCCGCTGGCTCGACCGTAATCTCTTTCTCCCTCAAAAAATTCAGCACAACGTAAGAAAAGTTTAGCTGTCTCTTCATAATTACCTCTTCTTTTTAAATCCGATGCAGTGTATATCAAACTTCCAATAGAATCCAAAGCATCAACATAAAGATCCCAAGCTCTCCTCTCATCTCGTAGAACAAATTTGGCTATTCTATAAGCCTCAATAAAATCTCCTCTAGAAACAGCCTCATCAAATAACTTATCTGACACTTCAAACACCAATTTCTGATTCCAAATACTTTCACAAACCTATTTATTACAAAGTGGATCTCAAAATTAACTTTTTATCCTACAATTATTAATAGTACCAAGTTTTTAAATTCTAATAGTATACATCGGGCATTATTTTGGGTTCTAAGTGTGGGGTTGACCTTATGAGTATAACTATTACAAATTCAGGGGCAATCGTCCTAAACAAAGTGGTTTGTGATGGGTATCTTCCTGGTCACAGAATAAGGGTTATAACACATGTTCATTCCGATCATCTCTGGGGGTTAGAAGATAGTATAAGAGATTCTGATCTAATCTGTACAACTCCCGCTACGAAGGATTTACTAGAAGTTATGAGGGGAATATATCCACCACAAATAATCACACCCAACTATAAAGTACCATTTAGTTATGAAGAGGATACTATCACTCTTTTTCCAACCCAACATATTCTTGGTTCAGCTCAAGTTTTAGTGGAAAATCCGATGGGAGAAAGGTATGTCTATAGCAGCGATTTCAGGTACGAACAAACACAAGCAATAAAGTGTGATATTCTAGTTTTGGATGCCACTTATGGACATCCATCCTGTATTAGGCCATCATTTAGTAAGGTTAAAGACGAACTAACTAATCTGGTTCAATCTGAGTTAGAAAGCCAAAACTCAATTATCATATTAGGATTCTATGGAAAGCTTCAAGAGGTTATGAACTTACTTCACGAGACAAAAATAGAAGTTCCCTTTATTAATCCCCCAAAAGTCTACTCGATTTCAAAAATTTACGAAAAATATGGTATTGCTCTTGGGGGTTTTTACTCCTCACTAAGTGAGATGGGAAGAAAGGTACTAAGATCTCAACAATACATAGGGTTTTATCACCCTTCATTTAGACCTAAGGTAAGTAAAAATTCTACCTGCATATTTCTCACGGGTTGGCAATTCGGATTACCGTATAAGAAAATCGGTTTGAGGGAGTATGTTGTTTCATTAAGTGGGCATTCAGATTTTAACCAACTAATTAGCTATGTAAAAAAGTGTAATCCGAAATTAGTAATAACAGATAATGCGCGTCCCGGTAGTGCACCAAAGCTTGCAGAAGAAATCACAGCAAGATTAGGAATAGAAGCGAAACCTGAGCCTTCCCAAAATGAGGATCGAAAACAACATTATACAATAGTTGGGAAGAAATTCTAAAAGTAATTATTTAACTATTTAGAAAAATTTTAAAAAATAAAGGAAATGGGGCAAATTAAATATTTAGGTTGTATCTCCTCCGTTCCAGAAATTCCTGTTTCTTTGGATCATTCCATGTGCCTTTTATTCCTTGCAGGTATCCTGTTATTCTTGAAAGGATCTCAGCATTAGGGCTTCCACATTTCGGACATTTAAAGTTAAGAAGCTCTTCTACTGAATCGAATTGGTTATGTGACCAATCCATCTGTCCTTGGCTGTGGCAGTCGGTGCAAGTCCACATGTCGACTGTGAAGTCAAAATAAGCGGTAAGAGTGTTTCTGGCTATTTTTTGAATGAATTTCCAGAGAGCTTCAGGATCGGCGTATGCATCATTCAAGAATATGTGTTGAAGGAAGCCTCCCCCGAGTAATGGAGCGAAAACCGCCTCCTTCTTAATCCTTTCTGTTAAAGGTATATCCGCATCTACTGCAAGGTGGATAGAATTCGTTAGATATACATTTGGATATTTTCCTCTGAGAAATGGTCTACTTTGTGGGTAACGCTCATACATTATCTTAGCAAGTCTTCCTGCCGCTGATTCTGCTGGAGTTCTGGTTAACTTTATACGAAGCCCTGTTTTCTCCGACCACTCGTCAGCCAACTTCTTCATTTTTTTAATGACTTTTATTGCAAACTTTAGTCCTTCTTCGTGCCAAAGCGGATACCCCACTACCATCTCGGTCATCTCGGCAAAACCAATCGTTCCTATAAGAAGTTCCCTTTCTTCGGGTATAATCATATCCCTGCCATTTGGACGTTTAACATTGTATAGAGGGGCCAAGTTGAGTTTCTTGATTCTTTTAATGATATTATATCTGTTTAAAAGGCTGGGTACGGTTATGTTTTCAATAATTTGGTCAAAGTCCTCGAAAAATCTGTCCTCATCTTGGTTCATAGTTCTGGAAGCGCTGGCAACGGGGTTAGGGGTGTCCATTTGTATAGCGCCATACACAGCGTTTCCTTGGATGTATTCCTCTTTCTGTTCAGGTGTATCGGCAGCCCAGGTGTGAGAACAACAGGACACACACCCACCAATAATTTGTCTTCTCCAGTTCAGATAGTTAACAAAATAGGGGAGACCGAACTTTGAAGTTAACTTTGCAACCCATAAATAGGCTTCCTCGAATTCGGGCTTCATCCACTCCTCGCGAAGTTCTATGTTAATCTTAGGATAATTAAAGAGTTTGCCGTATCTGTCTCCATTGTACAATACCTTCATAAAGGTAATGAAATATTGTTTGGCCTCTTCTACGAAGTCTCCATAAACATATTTTTCACTTACTTTTCCACCGGGGAGAATCATGGGTTCGTTTATGAACTCTTTTTTTATTCCAGGACCAATATCGATGGATGTAAAGGGTACTTGCCCGCCTCTAGCCACGTACTGCTGTGTAGCGATAAAGGGGGTGTGTTGTGAAGCTTGTTCAATATCTCTTTTTGTGGCTTCCTTAAGATACCAAGCTATGGATTCCATCCAATTGTGGAATCCTTGGCCTCCGGACATGTTACTTTGCCAAGAGGCTAGCCATATTGCTGCATGATTTGTAAAAACTATCAAGTGCTTAGCGGGACCAGCGCTTGAAGAGTGAGCACCTTGTAACCCGTCCGGCTCCAATCCTATAATCATAAATAGTCTTGGATCCCAAGATGCACAGTAGTCTCTTATACTGGTATATTCTCGATCCTTATGATAGTTATCCCCCATTAGATGGGCATCGGTTATGTTGGTTGTGAAATTAAAGGTTTTTCCAGTAGGGACTTCAACCTCTAAATATCCAGGGAGGGTTAGGTAGGTATGCTCGGTCATAACTCTATCGTAAACTATTTTTGCAACGGTTTCTGGGTTTATCTGGAGGTTTGCGTTCCATGTATGTTTGAGGGGATTAACTATCATTTCATTTAGGTCATAGATTGGTACGCCGATTCTTGTGTAAAGTTTTCTTTCTTCTATCATACCCATTTCGGCTAGTACCGAGCAAGCCATTTCCCGTATCATAGGGCTTGACAGCCACTGAATATTTGAAGATATAATACGCTGTACAACCCTTTTTGCTACTTGAGTTGCCTTTTCTTTTTCGACTCCCGTTTCTTTAATGAGACTCTCAATAATTTTTGATACGTCAAAATTTTCAATCATTCCTCTCGAAGTTCTCACAGGCGGTAGTAAAGAATTAATAAAATCGCCATTGCTTTCGGATTCATAAGGAAGCTCTTCCCTCTTTTTTGAAGATGGACTAGAGTTAGACATAACAATCACTCTTTGTTTAATAATATTCGCCTCTCTAATTCTTCATTATAGATGACTTCCCCCAAAACCAATTCTCTCATCGAGTCATCTTCATCTACCAATATTACTGAAGGGGTTGCCGCTATGTAAATTTGTTTTTGTAGCAAATCAAACTCCAACTGCTCCGGCATACTGTCAGAAATGTCAACCAAGTGAATAGGGATATTTAGTTTTTTGCCCACTTCAAAAGCAATTTCTTTCATCGCAGGACAATTGGGACAATTTTTCTGTGTGAATATCATTAGCTTCTTCACGCCCATATACATCTTCATCCCCTGTTCCTAGTTACTAACCAGTTTTATTTCTCCCACGATTTCCTCCATGAGGAAAATTTTTGATTGAATGAGGAACCAACCATTTCGGTATGACATTCTAAGTTTTACCCCTACTTGCTGGGAACCGGGTTTATGATACTTAGCCTCAATTTAGTATTTTAGTCTTCGATATTATTTTCTTGCCGACGGTTTATAAAGTCCCTGTTTCTCAGCAAACCGTTAAAGATGTGTTGTAATATTTGCAATTAGGATTACTAAAATTTTTTTGACAGAATACTCTATTTTTTTTGAGCTATATAAAAGTTACGGAAACAACGCTATTTATTTGAAGACTAGACCGCTATACAATGTGGTTTAAGGGAGAATAGCGCCAACTCACGTAATATAAGATCTTTATTAATGGATTATAACTGCACATATTTCAAGTCTTTTCGCTTAAAAAAGTAGGTAATACTTGTGTAAGAAAAATTAAGAGTAAATAATTATGATTCTATTGAAGTTAAGTTGCTTTATTTATGTTAAAAAATGAGTGTGTAAGGTGAAGAAATAGCATAAAAAATATATACTACTCTTGATTCTTTCTTTATACTGGTAAATTTAAGCACCCTTCATAAAATGACTGTTCTGTGAGGTGAAAATGTTGCAGGGGTGTTCTTTCCTCCATTGGAGGGTTGACGAAATTCGCGGAAGCAGATATCTTTGAACTACTAAATAAGATGGATTCCCTCGTAGAGGGTATAAATCTATTTTTGAAAGACGGAAATGAGAAGAACAAGAATTTCTTGTTGAGTTCCTTGAAAAAGAATTTTTTGAAAGAATTTTCCTTGCTAAGAGAAGGCATAGAGAAAATAGCATCGATAGCACTGACAAAAAAACAAAGAGAAATCCTAATGTACATTGCTAATCTTGAAGAGGTAACGGTTTTTACAAGACTTGCCGAAGAAATATCAGATAAATTTGAATTGCCTAAATCAACTGCCAGATGGAATCTTAAGAGACTTAAAAAAGCAGGACTCATAACTGCGGGAAATAAAGAAAACAAAGGTGTTCCGGTTTCACTTACGTACATTGGTAAGATTGTAGCTCGTAAAGTGTACACTGATAGTATAAGAGAAAACAGATTCGTACCTAACACTGTTTTACAATTCGTAGATTCTCTGGGATTCAAAAATATACAAAGAGAAACAGTTGAAGAGGGACTCCAACTAAAAATGCTTTGATTCCGGAAGAAAGTAGACTTGTATCAGCTAGGAGGAAAATCTTCCTCCAATTAAAATTTGAATTGAAAGTATCGATTAGAATGAACATTAAGTTAGTGGAAACACTATTGGAGAGTAGTACATGTTTCGTATTGCACTAGAATTTGGAGTTTATAGGCAAGATTTATTACGCGAAATAGTTAAATTCGGACGGCTCATATTTGAGGTGTAATTTGATATTTTATGGAGGTTAAACCTATGAGGAGGCATAGCTTTCTTTGTCAGCCAATTCATGAGCGATGTAGCTTCTGAAATACGCCTACCAGACAATGTACTTATTTTTGATACCACCATGCGTGATGGCGAGCAGACTCCTGGTGTTTCTTTTACCGTTAATGAGAAAAAAAATATCGCAGAACAACTTACAAAACTGGGCGTAGACGTTATTGAAGCAGGAATGCCAATAGTTTCTAAAGGTGAAGAAAAGGCTATTCGTGAAATTGCCAAGTTAGAGTTAGATACAGAAATTTGTGCACTGGCTAGAACCAATCTAAAAGAGATAGATTTGGCTATTGATTGTGGTGTTGATCGAGTGCATATTTTTATAGCCACATCGGATTTACATATGAAAGAAAAACTAAATATGACACGGGAACAGGTTTTGAACAGCGCTGTTGAAGCAGTCAGGTACGTCAAGGAACATGGATTAAAAGTCGAGTTCTCCGCAGAAGACGCTACTAGAAGCGATTTGAACTTCCTAAAAGAGATCTATGGAGAGGTGGTTAAAGCGGGCGCAGGCGTAATTAATGTGCCAGATACTGTTGGATGTACCACCCCTCGAGCCTATGCATACCTTACAAAACAATTGACTGATGTTGTCAAAACTGACACAATAATATCGGTACACACACATGATGATTTTGGTCTAGCAGTATCTAATTCCCTAGCTGCTGTAGAAATGGGAGCTAAACAGGTTCATGCAACGGTCAATGGAATAGGTGAAAGAGCGGGTAATGCTTCTTTAGAAGAAGTTGTGATGTCATTAATTGCCCTATACGGAATTAAAACAAACATTAAAACTGAGAATATTTTCGAAACATCGAAACTTATTGAGAATTTGAGCGGAGTAAAAATTGCACCAAACAAATCGATTGTGGGAGATAATGCCTTTCGCCATGAAAGCGGGATTCATGCACATGCAGTACTAGTAGATCCCAGAACCTATGAGCCAATCACTCCCGATGTAATCGGAAGAAAGAGAGGTGAAAAAGACGCTACAGTATCGTCGATAGTAGTCGGAAAGCATACTGGAAGACATTCCTTGAAAGCTAAACTGGATAGTTATGGCTACATCTATTCCGATGAACAGTTAGGAGAAATAATGGACAGAATTAAAAAATTGGGTGATAAAGGAAAAAATGTTACGGATAAAGACTTACAAGCTATAGCAGAGGACATTATTAGCAGAGTATCTGAAGAAGAACAGTTTCTAAAACTTAAAGAGCTTTTAGTAATCACCGGATTGAATATCACGCCAACAGCGACAGTTCGTATAGAGGTAGGAGAAGAAGAAAAACTTGTTTCAGACCTAGGAGTAGGCCCCGTTGACGCAGCTTTTAATGCATTACAAAAGGCTGTTAAAGCATTCGGAGAAATGTCCTTGGTTGAGTACAATTTGGAGGCTATAACGGGAGGAACCGAAGCATTGGGCTTTGTCACGGTTAAAATTAAAGATAACAAAGATAAATTATACATTGCTAAAGCAGCAAATGAGGACATAGTTAGCGCAAGCGTACAAGCTCTTATCAACGCTGTTAATCGAAAACTGGCTTATGACCGAAATTACAATAATAGAGTTAATAGTATTTCTTAACAGCCCAATTTTTTCTTCTTAAATAATTCGAACTTAGGATTAAACTTTCAACTCCATCAAAAGCTCAAGCCATTTTGATATAAAGAAAAAAAATCATTTTGTATAT
>DXJA01000241.1 GCA_019056875.1 Candidatus Jordarchaeum madagascarense | reverse complement strand
GTCTAGTTTCACATTGCCCTCTTCAATGGTAATCGCTCCCTCGGGGCAGGCCTCCATACAGGCGGGATTTTTGCACTGTCTACAAACAACCGGTTTGTTGATTCCCGGATCGGGAAAAAGAGTTTGTATCCTTATTCTTGATTTCTTCGGATTATTAACCCTAAAGTGTTGTAGTGAGCAAATCAATTCGCACACGTGGCAACCCGCACATTTCTCAGGTATCACCTTTAAAACCATTTGGGAATTTTTCTCATTCAATTATGTAATCCTCTCTTTGGTTTACATCCGACTAAAATAAGAGTGGAAGGTTTGAAAAATTTTTCTCCAAAAAACGAATTTCATTAATTTATGTGGATTTTTCATGCAGAGTTTTCGGGTTTTTTTCTACTCTGGGGGTGCTTTTATCTTCTTTAGTATTTTGTCTTTGGTTTTCTGGTCTTTCATAATTATTTTTCCTTCGGTGGAAAGGTATATTTTTGGTGTTTCGGCTTCAATCAATGGTCCGACTCTTCGGAAATCGATCTCCTGTCTTGCCTGTAATCCTTTTATTGCACCGATAATGTCTTTTCCCTCTAGGGTAATTTTTTGTATTCCCTTTACTCCGCTTATCTGTGAGTCACATGCGAACGCTGCTTTTTCTACTGTTTCATTTTCCGTGAATTCTTGCAGAACGTATGGGGGAATGGTGATGGGAGAAAATTTTGTGGATAGTGCTTTTTGCAGGGTTTTTTTAAATTCTTCAACTTTTTTGTTTGAATCCCCGCCTATTAGTAACGTCTGTTTATCCAAGTTTATAATACCCCTTATGCGGGATACCTGATTTATGACTTTATAATCAAAATCCCATTGTTCCACCAACAGCGGCTCTTCTTCAAAGGAGTATACCACATAATACTCTTTACCCTTGGAAAGTTCAAACACCCTGAAAGATGCTTTGTCGCTTTTCAAAGTTTGATTGAGAACATTTTCCAAATCATTAACATCAATATCCGTAATAGAGTTCGAATAATTATAAAGATCCCACATGTTAACTTTAAAAACCGTGTTCATATCATTAAGAAGCAACAGGTCTAAAAACTTTGGTAGAATCAATTCTTTTCCATCTAGGACGTTTACGATTTCTTCTTTTTTCAAGTTTCCAACTGGACCAAATCCCCACCCCTTTACCAGATTCTGGACTACCTTGTTGCTCATAGGCTTGAACAGAATTTGCAAAACATCCTTACTTAACTTCACTTTTTTGGGCACCGAGTAGCTCACAGAGTTCACCGCTAATTTATGTTTTTCACAATTCCATAGAATTAATCATATTAGTAATTATCGCAACGTTTCATATTTTAGAGGCTTAAACCCTCACCTGAAAAATTTTCCTTAATAAAAGCATAGATTTAGATACTTAAATTTATAACTAACAAAAATTTAAGAATAAAGGCGATAGTAATTTTTGTAAAAAGAGTAGAAGTTGATTTTATGATAATAGACGCCCACACTCATCCTTATTTTAATAGAACCGCCACTAAGGGACTGGGGTATGTAGGAAACCTAGAAGGCACCCTGACTTATTTAGCTTTAAAATATATGAGAAATGAATTTGGAATTAAAAGACTCGGAAACTATATACTGGAAAGAATCATCAAGAATGGTATTAGTAGAGCTATAGTTTCCCCATTTTTTCCATATGTAACAAGGGTTGTGAAGAGCCTTATAGACAATTTCCCAGAGCAATTCATAGGGTTTTGCTGCGTGGATCCTCATAATCCCAAAGCGGACCAAATTCTTGAAAAATATGTAAGATATGGATTTAAGGGTTTAAAACTTCATGCCGTGCACCAAAATTTCTGGCCAAAACAGGCGATGCATGTTTGGGAAAAGGCTGAAAAACTCAATATCCCGGTCCTCGTGCACTCGGGACGTATATGGCAGGGAGACACAGATAGTTCAAACCCACTATACTACCAAGAAATTATTGATCGTTTTCCAAAACTGAAACTCATTATCGCACATCTAGGCGGAAGCTTTGAAAAAGAAGCATTAAAATTAGCAAAGAAATATGATAATGTTTACATGGACACATCCGGTGGCTCAGCAAAAAAGGTTATGATTGCCATAAAAGCTCTGGGCAGTGAGCGTATAATCTTTGGGAGCGACATGCCATTTATACCGTATGGGGATCCCGGGGATGAACTCAACAAGATTCGAAATCTAGAAATAAGCGATGAGGAAAAGCAACTAATTTTGGGCCAAAACATTCTAAGACTAATCACTCCATAGTAATAACCGGTTTGTAAATTCCTTGCATCCAAGAGTTCGTTGTCGGATTGGATGTTTAATAAATTTTTGAAAAAAGGAATCCATTTCTAGTTCTCTATTTTTCATGGTTTATTATATTTATAGAAGGCGCAGTGCAAGTCCTTTAATATACTGTATCTAAAATCTATGGAAGTTTTTCCAATAACCGAATTCTCTACTACCTGCATAGCCTCAGCGAATTTCTCCTTGTCCCCTTTTTCAAAAGATTCTAATAGCTTATCACTCGCCTTAAAAACCATATTATCAAGGAGTTCAGAAAATAGGTCACTTTTTCCCTTAAGAAGGTCTATAGCCTTTCGAGGGGGTTCTCGCAGGTTCAGCATCATGGATTGTATAACCATATCAAAAACGTATTCCGCAGCTCCCTTATAATCTCCAACTCTGAGACGGGAGCTAACCGAATCAGCAGCGCTTCTGGCAGCATCCTGTAAATCCTCACCAACGTTCGCCACCATTGCCTCAAAGGACGCCATATCCTTGCCTTCGGGAGCACTAAGATATTTCTCAGACAAACAATTACCTCCTAGAAATACTAAACAGATGATTCGAAATACTGGCATACCCCCCGCGCTAAAGCATGGGGGGTTCTACGTTTCTACTAAAGAGGGAAGCGAGGGACATGCCACTGCCCCGTTAATGGCTTCCCCAAGGAATCCTTGAGCAAGCCCTATGTTCACGCAGCCCACGGCGTCTCTGTGAGCTTCCAATCCACAGTTAAGACACCGAAACAGTCTGCCTTCTTTTCTTGTCACATGTTTTGAACCACACCTCGGGCAAACTGAGGAGGTTCCTCTCTCGTCAACAGTTATTACTTGGATTCCGTACTCTTCAGCCTTCTCCCTTATTCTCCTTAAGATGTATCCTACTGACCAGAAGTTGTGTATCATGGAGTTGGATTTATGGAAGAAGTCTGCCGACTCCCTTATGTTTCTTAGGTCTCCGCAGACAATCTCTGAAACCCCTTTCCGCCAGCATCTGTGGGCGAAGTCTGAAACCATCTTTTTCACCCAGTCCCTGAACCTTCTCTGCCTCTTTCGGTATAATGCCTTCAGTTGTTGGGATGTGTGCCGGTTATTTACCTCCTTTAAGCACGACTGGTGTTCCGCGATTCTATGCGTCCAGTACCACCAGTCGGAAAGCATGGAGTTTGCCTTGTAGCCAAACACTTCGCGGTCTCCGTTCACGCCCACCACCATCGCCATTATGGGAACCTTTACTCCCAAGTCCACATACGCCTTCTCTTCTCCGGTTGGCTGGGGTAGGGGTTTTTCTACCTCTACTGGCATGTAGGCGTACCATCTCTTTGAGAGCTCGTCGTAGATTATTTCGAGTCTGCCCTGCTTACCGCTGTTCCACCGGTTCGTGCCTTTCCACTTTATCTTGAGCTTTGAGGGGAGTTTGAGGACTGTGTCTTCCAGCTGGTAGTTGTCACACCTTACGAGGATTTTTAAGGGTCGTTTTCCGGTTTCTCTGTTCTTCCAGTATCCTGGGGGACGTGGTTTCTTCTCCAGTTTTCCCTGTTTGAGCTTCTTCAAGAGTGCCCAGTATGATTTCCAAGCTTCGTTGTTTTTTCGTATGATTTGCTGTGCTGTGGCAGAGCCGATCAGCCCTTTGTACCTATGGTAGAGTTCGTCGGTGTTCCAGTCGAATTTTCCTGAGAAAAATGATTGTCTGCGTTTGTAGTTTAATTCGTTGTACATTTTGGAGCAGTTGTCGGCTAGCTTGAGCAGTCTCCGTTCTTGTTCCTCTGTAGGAACAAGCTTGAGAGTGTTGGTTCTCTTCAAACGTTACAGCCCCTTTCTTTGGTGG
>DXJA01000240.1 GCA_019056875.1 Candidatus Jordarchaeum madagascarense | reverse complement strand
ATTTCTCTTTTTCAAAAAGTCGCGCTAAGAGTTTCGAGACGCCACTGATTAGTACTAAGATTTATAGAAAAATAGTACACCGTACATAATGAATACTATTAATTTCATTTTTATGGAAGTCTTGGACCAAAAAAAGGAAAAAGGAGAGGAAGTCGGATTCAAACTATACGACTTCGAATTGTTCGCCGACACCTACCTACAAACCAACAAATTAAACTATTCACGTCCTTCACATTGATATCTCTTTTTTCGACAAATTAAAGTTATATTTATATCACTGCAACACGATAAAGTCTTTTATGCCAATAAGAGGTGCAGACAAGCTTCTCAAAAAGCTGCCAGGCTACACAAGTAGTCGTCTAGGTCTCATCCCGCTTATGGTAGTTTTGTCTTTGCTCTCAGGACTGTTTTTGATGGTGTTTTTGGATGTTTTACCTCGGATGTTGCCCAGCGTTGATATCCTGCGTGTCCTTGAACCCATACTACCCTTTGTTGGAACCATCCTCTGTGTGGCAACCGGCTTCCTATTAATCTATAATGTTTGGCATAAACGGGAGAAATTTATAAAAGAGTCGAAAGAAACCGCGTATCAGAGGGGCTTAAAGTACGGATTAGTTGGGATCCCACTAGCAACATCTACTACGATTCATGCTTTATTACCAATTGAAACTCTCTTATCCATGCTACCCGTCAACGGTCTGACCATAACTCTCTCAAAGCCGCTAACAGAACTATTCCTAAATTGGACAACCTTCCTACAAAATTGGCCAACCATTGACTTGGTTCTTCGGACCGTGTGTAGTGTCACATTTGCCTTACTGGGCTTTCTAACCGTATTTCGGGCCATCCAAACCTTTGGCTTAGACTATATGGCTGTCTTATACCTATACTATCCTGAAGAGTCAGAACTCCAAGAACACAAAATCTACTCAGTTCTACGACATCCAACATATTCAGGAGTAGTTTTGATCTTTTTAGGGGCTGTCTTCGCCAGATTTTCCCTATATTCTATTCTGTTTTTCATAATTTTTTTGGTTGGTTTGCTCTGCCATATTCGACTGGTTGAGGAAAGGGAACTTATTGAAAGGTTTGGTGAATCTTACCGGGAATATCGAAAAAGAGTTCCAGCGCTAATTGTAAGACCAAGTAAAATCGGTGTTTACCTTAAATTCTTAATGGGCCGCACGGAAATGACGGAGAAAGGTAATAAACGCCTTTAGAATTTTATCAAGCTTATGAGCCCAATGCTTATAAAAAGACCTAAAAAAGTGCAAGAATTTTAAGTTAGAGGAGATATGGAAAAAAGCATTCAAACCCTATACAATTGATTTGTGACGGTGGTTGTTATGGTGGATTTTTTGGAAATGCTTTCTGGCGGTGACCTGCGTTCGGATGGTAGATCAAACGAAGTAGTGGAAATAGTGCTCAGAAACCCTCAATTACTGGGCAAATTGATTGAAGCGTTGAGCGTACCTGATGACGTGATTCGTGGGAGAGCCGCTGATGCATTAGAAAAAGTATCTCGAACCCGCCCGGAATTGGTGCAAGAGCATTTACCGCTACTCATCAAGCTAGCCTACGACGACAAGGTTCCCATGGTCAAGTTTCACATTGCCATGATTTTTGGAAACCTAAAGACTTCCGGAGAAATGTTTAATCAGATTACCTCCGCCCTATTTCACCTGTTAGAAGATGAGAGTATCTTTGTAAAAACTTGGACGATAGTCAGCCTCTGCATAATAAGCAGAAGAAATAAGGATATACGAGAAAAAACTATTGAAAAAATTAGGGCCCTTCAGAATCATAAAAGTATTGCAATCAGGAGTAAAGTCGCCAAGGCGTTAAAGATATTAGAAAATGATGAACCAATACCCCCCCAACTGGCTTAAAGCAAAAAATAGCCAAGTCCATTAAGCGGGAAAAAAAGTTTGTAAGGGGACATCCCCTAGTCTGAATGCTAGCACTTTATAAAAGACCAAGCGGATTCTTTTTGCTTTAAACAATAGAATTATTATTAATGATTCTCAATACTTAAATCGACTTGAATATCAATCGCAAAAATGTATAACCTGTTCATAAAGTGTTGAAGCACTCAACGAGTGCTATGTTAATTGAGCCAAACTAATTTCTATAATTAGAGAGGGAAAAACATGAGAAGCATAAAGGGAGGAAAAAAACTAAAAATATTATTCCTTGCGGTAATTCTTCTCACAGCAACAACTGCAATGGTCATCTCGATCCATAACCAAAACACGTATCCCCTTATCAACTTACACATACTGGGCGTCTCCCAAGGCTCTTCCAGCACTATCCATGAAAAGACTCTTTACATATCGTCTGACTACAATTTTACCGGAAACATCTATGAACCAATAGTTGTAACGGCGGACAACATAGTAATAGACGGAAAAGGACACACCCTGCAGGGCTCTTGGGATGGGCCCGGCTTCAACTTGACTGGCAGAAGCAACGTAACCATCAAGAACGTCTTAGCCGAACGGTGGGACTATGACTTCTATATAAAATACGGCTTCAACAACACTCTTTCGGGCAACACCGCCTTACCCAGCTGGGGTCATGGCTTCTACCTAGATTCTTCAAGCAACAATACTATTACGGGCAACACCGCCGACAACTGGGAAATTGGCTTCTACCTATATAATTCTAGCAACAATACTATTACGGGCAACACCGGAGGTAGCTTCTCTCTAGATTCTTCTAGCAATAATACTATTACGGGCAACACCGGCGGCTTCTCTCTATATAATTCTAGCAATAATACTATTACGGGCAACACCGCCTCAGCCAACTACCACTACCGGGGTAGGTTCTTTCTTTCTGATTCGGGCAATAATTCGCTTTCAGGTAACGTTATGGTTAGGTGTGGATTATTTTTGTCGGGTTCTCTCGCAGTTTTAGCGTCGAATGTTATTGATCAGAGTAACACTGTGAACGGGAGAGTCCTCTACTACTATGTGAATGAGAGCGGGCTTTCGTCTGCGAATTTCACAAACGCCGGCCAGGTGATACTGGTCAACTGCAGCGACTCCGAAATCTCCGATCTAAGCATTTCTAACACCTACGCAGGAATCGAGGTATACTACTCCAGCAACATTACAATCTCAAGAAACAGCATCTCCTCTAATTATTATGGCATTTACCTGAGTAATTCTAACAACAATACACTTTCGGATAACACCGCAAACAACAACATCGGCGACGGCTTCTACCTAGACTCCAGCTCGAACAATACTCTTCCAGATAATACCGCCAAAGATAATGCCTACGGCGGCTTCATTTTGAAGGGTTCGAATTACAATAATCTTTCGGGTAACACCGCTGCGAACAATGGCTGGTATGGTGACGCGTCACAGGACTGGGGCGGCTTCCAACTGTCCGGTAGTTCGTACAATAATCTTTCGGGTAACACCGCTGCACACAACTACGAAGGCTTCGTTCTGCGGTCTAGCTCGCATAATAATATTACTGGTAACACTATAGTAAACTTTCTGGGTGAAGGCTTCGACATAGACATGTCTTCGGTAGATAACATTATTGAGAACAACACAGTCATCTCCATGGCTCCGTCTCTTTTGCGTGCTCTGGTATATGGTGAGTACATCTCGGTTTACTTTTATCAGCAGAATATACCCTCTGCCTTAAATTTTCTGATAATAGGTTTATTGGCTGCGGTGGTTACGGTTGCTTTGGTATGCTCAGTGGTTGTATATAGGAGGAGAAAAGTTGTTGGCGCAAGCGAAGGAGTTTGGGAAATGCCTAGAGATGCGTTCTTAGTGGGAACGGTTGGAGGAATAATGGGATCCGTAACCGCAGTTATAGGGATAATATGGGTCATTGTGGTTAATGCATTTTTATCTGAAATAAATATTTACTTGGGGCAATTGGGTTATTACGCCATCTTCTTTTATCCATTGATGCCGTACATTCACTATAGTGGCGAACCTTTTCCCCCACTTCTACTAGCCTTTTATCCGTCTGCCTCTCCATTCTATATATTATCTTTTATACTGTCTACATCTCTCATCTTGACCAGTGTAGTGATAGGTATTGGTCTCTACGGTACGTACAAAGTTGGCGGAGGCGCTATGGGTATAGTGGGCCCTATACTCAGTATTATAGGAACCACATCGGGAGCTCTTCTTATCATTATGGGAAATCTAACAACGGGATACATGTACACACAAGCACTTGCAGAAATGGCTACTGTTTCCTTTTGGCCTGTGCCTACACCGAATTTCCCCCTCATCTGGATAGCATTCTTGATACTGGGTGTTACTTTCATCTTGCTTGGTGTGGCTAGTATACGTGTACGTGAAATGACTGACAAGCCGGGGGCTTCTTCTGCTGCGGGGATCCTGAGTATCATAGGTGCGGTGTCTTTCATTATAGGTAGCCTTTGGCATATACTACCAATCATAGGCTTTGGATTGATTTTCGTAGCGTTCATATTATGGGCCTTAGTTTTCTTCTCGTCAAGATGACAATAATTAAAACTCAAAAATTAAAATCTCCTCTCTATTTTTTTATTACCATCCTCTTTTAGAGAAGAAATCTGCAAGTCGTTTAAATTAGAATAAAAAGGAGAATCTGTTAATTCACAAATTTATATCCAAATTTTCTGATGCGTGAATAATTCCGATGTATTTAACAAAAGGATTTAATAATTAAATCCTTACTTTGAATTCTCTTTTTCCCTAAACATTTTCCGCAACTGGCTAACAGCAGTCTCATATTTTTTATAATCTTCCTCGGCGGGTTCCCCCTCATGCGGAGTTATGATATTCTTAAATATTTCTTGGTGGGAGGAGATTTCCGGCTCAAATCCGTGTAAGTATAGTAGTGAATCACAAGCATGGTTGCGGACGAGATAATCCGGGTCCTTAACTGCTTCAAACAGGGCTTCAACGACTTCCGGGGAATCGAATTCGCGCAAATGCATAGCGGCCCAGAGCCTATCGTACCAAAACGGATTATTTTTCAAAACCTGTATTATGTACTTTGCATAAGACTTATCGCCTTCGATCCTGGCAAGTGCCACAGCCACTTCCACAAGCTCCTTCCCAGTGGCCTTATCGAGAAGCTCTTTTAGTCGAGGAACCGCCTTTTGAGACCGCATTTCACCCAGACCCACCGCTGCCCGAGTGTCGTGCTCATTCACCGCTTCAAGAAACAACTTTTCAGCTTCTTTCTGTTCTTCGGGAGTTAGTGTATGTAACGCGTCAATATCTAACCCATCATGCCACGCCCAATAAGGATCCCCAAAAAAACTGTCATAAAACCGTCTCCAATTATTCGAGGCTTCAGGCGGCATAAACCGAAACTCCATACTTAAAAATAGTTTAAGGCAATCATGATAGATAAAAAACCGCATTTAAATTTTCTGCTCATTCAATACCTTGCTATCCATAAACTCTGGTAAAAAGAGACTAATTCCGATTCGGTCCAAGTGGTTTTTAAGAATTGTTTACAGATGCTTATAAACCGAAAAAATAATCTAAATGGCTACCTCGACACCAAAGTTTATATGTTTAATATTCCCTAATAGAAAGATTAGTCTATAAAAAGATTAATTCACATATCAATGGGATTAAGGAGATTTTTAGGTTGTCTAGAGGAGCATTGCAAACTGGTGCAGTTGGAGGAATAATAGGAGCGTTAACGTCATTCGTAGGAATCCTTTGGAGCATAATATATTTTGTATTCGCGTCTGAATTGGTGAATTATATTTCAAACATGATATTCAGCATACTCATTGGGCCTTTGATACTTTTAGCAAATCCCTACCCCGCCTCAGGTTCTCTGTTCAGTATTTTATCCTTCATACTCGCTATTTTAATCCTTTTGACTGGTATTCTCATCGGTATAGGTTTCTACGGCACGTACAAAATCGGCGGAGGAGCCATGGGCGTAGTTGGACTCATCTTCGGCATCATAGGAGGCGCACTTGGAGACCTGTTTATCATGCTTGGAAACCTATTACCCATCAAGGATTATTTCCCTATTCTCACCAGTATCACCCCGCCGTTAGGCATATTTGTTATTCCCATAACTTACCCGCACTTTTTAATTATTTGGATAGGTTTCATGATACTGGGCGTAGCTTTCATCCTGCTTGGCTCAGCTAGTATAACTGTGCGGGAAATGACGATGCACCCCTCCGCTTCTTCAGCCGCTGGAATCTTGAGCATAATAGGCGGCGCTGTATTCCTTGCAGGTGTCTTTTTTTTCATCTTTTTGATAATCATTGGATTCATACTTATATTTGCAGCATCCATTATTTGGACTGTGGTATTCTATTCCTCCAGAGAGATGTGAGGCGTAAGAAAAATACTTCTCCTCCTCTTTTTTTTTATCAAACTCTTGAATATTACCACTTTCACTATTTTTCAAAATAAGCATCATATCCAGTTTTTATCGATACTCCCTCCCATTTGTGCAGTGCATCGATCTAAATGACTGCCTCGACGAAAAATTTAATAATTATAAGATTCCTCAAGTAAAAAAAAGTTTCAATGCTATGGTAAAGGAGGTTGGAGATTGTCTAAAGAAGCATTATTAACTGGAACAGCTGGGGGAATAGTAGGAGCAGTAACCGCAGTTATAGGTGTATTATGGAGTTTTATAGTTTATACATTTTTAATGGAAATTAACATTTACTCATTTCTATTGACCCAATACCTTGAGGGCATAATTCTGGGGTTAACACCGGGATATGGTTACAGTGTTCCTTTTCTACTTCTGTATTATCCTGAGTCTGCTTCTCTGCTCGGTGTATACTCGCTTGTACTGTCCGTATTGCTCGTTGCAACCGGTGTACTGGTTAGTGTCGGTTTCTACGGTACTTACCGGATTGGTGGAGGACCCACGGGTTTATCTGTACTCATCTTCGGCATTATAGGAACCGCGTCGAGTGCTCTGCTCATCATTATGGGGAACCTAATAACAGGATATAATTTTAGAACAATGCTTGTATTCCCGGGAGAGCTCTTTGTCGACTTTACTGTACCTACTACACCGAATTTTCTCCTTATCTGTATTGGTTTAGTGGTACTGGGTTTTACCTTCATCATACTGGGTTCTGTTAGTAGGTCTGTGCGTGAAATGACCGCTATGCCCTTGGTTTCAAGAGTAGCAGGGACCTTAAGCATCCTAGGTGCGGCATTTTTCATTTTAGACGGCCTAATTGGCTTTTTTGCAACCAATATCTCTCTTACCTTTGTTGGCTTTGGACTGATATTTATAACATTCATTCTTTGGGCTGTGGTTTTCTATT
>DXJA01000532.1 GCA_019056875.1 Candidatus Jordarchaeum madagascarense | reverse complement strand
ATCTCATAAACCGAACTAGTGTTAGACTCTTGACAGTAGACCGTAAGTTCGGTAGCGTTCACATCAAACGCATCAGTAGTCCTAGCAACTACTCTCAGTTTAGCGCCCAAATTAGAGTTATTCTCAGGGTACAGAAACTCAACCCCCGGCACCGAGTTATATATAATAATATAAGCGATGTCATCAGCCCGATTACCCACCATATCCCAAGCAGACACATTCAGCTCGTAGTGCCCATCAGGAAGCTGAGTCGTATCAAGGTAAGCAAACCAGAAATCAGTACAATTATTACCAATATACTGCCTCTCCATATTCGCGGTGTACACCACATCCGTAGAGTTAGAAATAGTGTAAACCACACTCGCAACACCCACATTACTCATGTTCACAAACGGACTAGAGGGAATATCGCTACAGCAAGCATTAACCACGACTGTATCGTGAAGCACACGCGGAGACACAATCTGCACCACGGGAATATCAGGATCATAACTGAAATAGAAGTTCATAGCATCCTGCCCACTATAGTCAAGAACCGTCCGCGGGTAGAGACCCCACTTCAAATTGTCAATCAAGTAACTGCTACCGTTAAGACCCCCACCCACAATCCTCTCCAAAACCAGAGGCTCCCAAACAGGCAAAGACTCATACCGTAAGGTGAAAATCTCATACAGATCCGCTAATGGTAATCGCAGAAAATGGTTCCACCCCTCACCGCAACTCAAACTGTAACCATAAGTCATACTATCCTCATCGCTATCCACATACTTCTGAGCCCCATCACTGTAGTACAGCTCCACACTATCATAACCCGCAGGGTAGCGTTCCCGAAGGTAAATCTCGCCCTCACCCACATCCACATCCAAGCTCGGCGCGTCACCGGGATAAGTCCAAGTCCGCATACTGTTACTACAATTATCCAGAGCCTCACAGTAAAACTGGTAGGAGTCAACATAGCTGAAACTCTCCACATAGTAACCATTGTCCAAGACCATATCCTTCGGGCACCATTCTCCAGAAACATTGTAGTACAGAATCACTTTGCTCATATTCAAATCCGTAGCGCTGCAATTGACCGTAACAACCTTATTCTGCGTGTCATCACTCCAGTCCACCACCGCAACAGTAGGTGAAACAAACTCGGGCAACGGGTTATCAAAATCGCTCCAATACAAATTGAAAGTCTGAGTCTCATCCGCCGAAATATTCACCAGAATACTCAGAGTCATATTCAAAACATAATCGTCCAAAACACACTGCTCTCTAACAGTAAAGGGAACATGAGAACCATTAATATCCATAACAAATAGCGAACCCGTATAACACTCACCATCCTCAAAGCTGAAACTAACATCCACTGGTCCCACATAATCCACACTCGAAGAAACATTAACCGTAGCGTTGTAACTGGTGAGAAACTCGTAAAGCTGCACTCGGAACTTGAGTCCCAGCCACCAGTCGCCGTAAACCGGGTTCAGGTCAAACTCGAAAAGCAAGTCGGGGCTGAAGGGAATGTTTAGAAACTCCTCGAAAACAACCGATTCAATATTTTCTGTTACCCTTATGTAATCGATTTGCCCGTTGCTGTTCAGGGCCATGGAAAATGCTCGGAGACTGTCCACCACCACTCCCAAGACGTCCCAGTCAGAGTGGTTAAAGACGTGGAAAGTGTTGTGCCCGTTGTAATCGGTCGTAATCAAAACGCCCTCGCCCTTCACACGCACCCGAACCATAACATTCTCAAGGGGCTCCCCAAAATCCTCCACCAAGTAACCGTACCAGCCCGGTGAGGGGGAGAAGGACAGCACCCCCTCGTTAACACTCGGCGTGTCAAACACCCTTTGGACATCACCCGAGAGGGTTCCGTCGTTATTGTTTCCAGAAATGTCATAAGTTGTGGTGCCTGAGGTTTCTAGGAAGGGGTACCACCGTGTGGGGGTTACCGGGTTATAGAGTGGATTCTGGTAAAGGCTTGACGCGGTTGCGTTGGTTGGCTGGTAGTTCTCATAGTACTTTATGTTCGATAGTGTGCCGTTGAAGCATTGGGAATAGCCGTTGTATCCTCCCCAGCACCACCTACCATTGCCTATTGAACCGGTTACTCCGGTGTAATTATTGGACATGACGCCGTTGAGCCAAGAGGTGAGCACCTGGGATGTAGCATTGTAGTAAACGGTCATGTGCACTAGATTTGTGCCCACTCCATACATCCATCTACTGTCAATAGGGTAGGAAATGCCACCTACTTTGACTTTTAAAAAGTACATACCATAGTATTCAATGAGATAGATCTGAAAACCGTCCCGGTCAAAAATAACGTTAACCGAACTAGTTCCTAACTGGTTTCTTGATTGCATCCAGAAATCGACAGTAAAAACGTTCACAGAACTCGTGGGAAAACTAGTATAATTACTCGCGTATCCACCATAACTCACAAAGGGAAAAGGCGTAGGCTGATTGTTACCCACATTAGAATCTAGGAAATCTTCCTCCGCGTAGAGGACGTCCTCGGCGTCCATGCTGCAGTTCAAAACATGGCCATAACCGTCCAACCAAACAATATCAGCATCCGTACTCGACCCCGAAGTCTGATAAGTCTTAGGGCACTTAACGTCATCGAGGAAGAGGTGGCAGAAGCTATCCTCCAGATGCCCCACCGCCCGAATAATAGGGCTCCAGCTTTCCGCTCCGTCAGGCTTTTGACTGGGAATATCCAGAACATAGCTAAACCAGGTGCCGTTATCATAGTAGTTGATAACGGTCTCGTTAAACAATACTGGCTCTCCGATAGCCGAATTATTCGCATAATAGTATTGTACGTACAATTTTACTGTCATGTTCACGTCACTGTAGTCCCCGCTGTAGTCTGAGGGAGGTTCTACTACTCCGTGTAATCTCAAGTGAAGCTCCTTATACAAGTCCAATAAGGCGTTAGCTTCGCCCTGTAAGTTATCCTCAAACACCGCGCCCAAATCATTCCGCAGTCGGAACTCCAAGTAGTAATCATCAATGCTAGAAACGTTCTCCAGCATGTGCCAGTAGAAGTGCACCATCTCCGAGCCACTAACCTCGTCCACCGGAACATAAGACTCAGAAACAATGGTGTTAGGATTCTGCTCCGAGCCAAAACTCACAGTAGGTTCTAACTCGGCATACTTTCGGACAAAGGTGTAGTCCACAAATAGAGTGGAACCAGACCTTAACTCAGCGTTAGCCTGCTGCACTAGCTTGAGCAGATTGGTGCCCTCACCCGCGGGAACCGCTGACTCGTTCAAGAACCCGTCATAGTGGCTGGAGTCAAGCCAAATCCGGGAACTGTTATCCCCAATCCACTCCACACGGAACACATGCCAACCAGTGGAAGTATTCCACCCAGTACTCTCCGAAACAAAATCATCAGGATAGTCCCTGGCAGCAGCAAGCCACTCGCCAGAATAGTTCCAGCACCCCACCGAAATAAGATCCTTGGGAACCCCCACGTCATAATCGTGGAGAGCAATCACCGAACTCAAACTACTCTCCCCACAGGGAGGTCGATACTTAACATAGAGGTAGGGCTCGTTACCAGTACCCGCATCGTCCCAAGAATACCACTCCTTAACCGCGTCCGGCTCATCATGACCCATAATCTTGAAACCCGCATAATAACTCTCATTGTAATTAATCCTGTCAATGAAGCTCTGAACCAAACTCGAAATATCCGAGGTGTGAATCCACTGATTCTGCGTGGTGGCGGGCGCAGTCCAGTCCACAGAACCCACAGTATCACAGGTGTAAGGGTCCTCGTCAAAATCGGGACAGTTATCAAAGTCCAGCAATTGCACGTAGCTGGGAACAGTGCTGCTCACCGTGGTCTTGCTCTTCAAGTAAATATAGGCTTCTTCAATCTCCGAATCATCAGGAATATAAAGCTGGAAGCGAGCATAAACATAGCAATACTGCCATTTCAAATAGGCCTTATACTTTCCGGGGCCTTGCAGAACGGTGTCGCTGGGATAATTAGAAGACCCCATCTGCCAGTTGTAATTGGTCCAGGTATCATCAGCAGAAGCACTCACAGTATAGTTTCTCACAGCGCTCTGGTCACCCCACGGATCTTCAATCCAAGCTCGGGTCTGAACAACAATCCCCGTACCATACTTGGAAATGGTTTCAATCTTGGAATCCGAAGTTCCTCCGCCAATGGTGAGCACGCCACCATCCACCGCCACATCCCCGAACTTGTTCCACTTATCGGTATCCAAGCTGTTTCCAGAGAAGTCGTCGAAGAACAAGAATGTGGCCTCACCACAACTGAGACTGTCTGCACCCTCAAATCCGTAGTACAGGTAGAGGATGGTTTCACTGTTGTTCTGGAGCAGGGGGCACTTCACCCACACCGTGGCGGTCTGATTCTCATCATCCCAGCTCTCAATCCAGAAATCAACAAAGTTTAACCCGTCACTTGCAGTAAACCGAATGTCGCTCCCACCCGAAGCAATCTTGTCAAAGTCCACGTAGCCTCCCCCACTGGAGTTTGTCCCCTGAAGAACCAGTTTAACCTGAAAATCTTGGAGAACACTTGAGCCAGAATTGTTAACGGTAATCGGTTTTCGGTAGCTCCAGCCGGTAAGCCAGTAATTCATCCGCTTGTAGTAATAGTCCTCACCAAACCACACCACCTCAGCACCCAACTGGTCAAAAATCTCATCCAGATCAGTGGGCAGGGAACCCTCGCCCTCCAAGCCCATGGTTAGAAAACCGTTCATCTCAAAGTAGCTCTGGGTGGAGGTAACTGCCTGAACCTCAGCCAGATCCAATCTCAAATTAACATCAATATCTTCAGCGTTAAGGGGAGCCAAATACACCAAGAATCTGCCATCATAGTCCCGCACAAAGCATTTGCCAACGCTTAAACTTACGCTTTGCCAAGAGTCCATTTTGTCCAAGGTGGCCATTTTCACCCATTTTCCGGAGGAGAAGTTGTAGAAGTGGACTTCTACCCCGCTGCATTCGGTCTGCTCCAAGAAGTAAGAAGCCCTAAACCTCAAATCAAAACCGTGATAGCTGGGTGGAACTCGGTAGATGAGGGTGGCTCCTCGCACACTCTCAAAGTGTAAAACCGAGTAAATCTCATCCTTAAAGAACAGTGAGGACAAGACGCCTCTCCAAGAGGCAGCACCCATGAACCGCAGATAATCAAACTCCGCATAACAATCATACAGGCCAGAACCATTCTCCCGCACCAGCTCAAAAACCAGACCAGTAACCACACTACCATTAACACCAGCCTTGGCAATCAGGGATAGGACATCAAGCCTTCTGGTAACCCAAGCCCCGCTCGCCGGAAACTCGGTCAGCTCCACCAGTTCAGAATTATCCGCAACCTCGGCGTAAACCACAAACTTGAGCCCAGCTTCGGGACGTATTCTCATCCTAACATCCAAGAAGTTGGTGACACAAACATTCACCCCCTCACCCAAGTCGTAGCGGAACATAGCCCAGTCGGATGCGCCTACTTGCCTCATCCTAAGTTCGATGTGCTCTCCTATAGAAACAATTCGGGCATCAACTCCCTCACCCACATCGTATATGCTCCAAGGCTTAGTATTCAGACAATAATCCTCAAACGAAACAATCTCTGAAACATCCACCTCTGAGGGCTTAAAGGTCTCAGAAATAACAGGCTCCAACTCCAGACTGCTCTCCGGGTCTATAATGGAGTCCGCCTCACCAGTTAGTTCCTCACTCTCGCCGCCTAGGCTCATAGTGCCCCCTTCACCGTAGCCCTGCTCACCGGTATAGTTTTCTCCACCGGGATATATCCGCCAACCAGTATAATAATCCGTGAGAGCAATATAGTTCAGAGTGAAGATGCAGAGCTGTGATTCGTTCTCCGAGGCGTTACCCTTAACGATGATTCTCCAACCCTTTATATCAGCGGTTCCCGGGTTGAACTGCTCATAGTAAGCGTTGAATTCCGCATAAAGATTGTAACCCACAACCCTCCTAGGAGTGCTGGAATCGGAACAGTTAAAACTGTCAAGCAGATACCAAGCGTAATCTTCCTCGTTACACTTCTTTTTAAGCCACAACTCCACCGTGTAATTACCATTGGTGCCCGAGGAACTCAGCTCCAGATAGGGATAGTCTAGGAAACTGTAGGGGTGCGGATACTCTCTAGAAATGGTGTAAACATTGTTCTGAGTATCATTAAACTTCAATCCCATAAAGGGATAGTCACTGTCACCCGCAAACAGATAATCATACATATTACTAGTGGTTAAGCCCACAAACTTAACATAGTCAATCTCAACCTCTTGCTCTCCCTCTAAAACATCCTCCCCATAGTAGAGGCTGAACCCCACCTTCCCAATATCCCAGCTCTCATCCATTCTCCAAGCAAAAGTGTAATTACCAGCATTACTACTCAACACCTTTTTAGTTCTCCAAGTGGAGGCGTTCTCATCCCAAACCCTTGCGTACAGTCCCTCATCCCACCGAGATTTATCATCAAAGATTTTGATGTAATCTATGTCCACCTGATGAGTCTCAGTATTGAGGTGGGATATTCCGAAAACCACCTTGTCAATGTACCGTTCGCTGGTCCAGTGGGAAGCGTTCGTGAAATCATCAGGGATACTAAATGAGAGTGTATACCATCCCGGTGTTTGCGACTTGGTGGAATTGATGCCCATCAAGGTTCCGTTATCCAAGACTAGAAACAGTCGGAAACAACTCTCGTTTTCACAGGTTCCCGCAGTGCAGTTTACCCGTATCCTCATCTCAACCCGGTCAACACCATAATCTATCTCAGCATTCTTCTCCCAGTAACTATAATCATAGGTAGTATCGTTGCTACACCAATAGCTACCAACACCATTACTGCTTGTGAGGTCACCGTGATTTGAGGTTCCCCCAGAGTAGTTCCATCCGTTCTCAAAAGATTCATCCGCCCAGACCAGTAGCTCCCCAATGGTTCTATTATAATCGTTAATGTGAGCCACCAAGAATACATCCACGTAATCCTCCACGTCAACGGTTTCAGTGAGATTAGAAGTCCAGTTGTACCAGTCAGGATTATCGCCTCGGTATTGGCACCACACGTATTGCACTTCTCCCTCGTTACTATGTGTGCTGTTTACACCCCAATCCGCGTACAGCCAGTCGTCCTCCGAGAAGGTTTCGTCGAGCCAGAGGGTGGCTACCTTGTGGAAGTCCACATCCAGTCCCTTTGGGAAGCCATACTCGGGTACTGCAAGGGTGTAGGCGCCCAGATCGGTAATAGTTACACTTGATTCGCCGAAACCGTCGGTAGAGTTCTCATACAGGGTCACCCGCATGCCTGAGAATTGACCTTCAAGACACAGGCTGGGCAGATACCAGATATACCTGCGCCAGTCGCTAACATTCTCATCAAGCAACGTGTAGAACTGTCCAGAAACGTTCAACTCCACCTTAACCCGGGTGTAATCTCCCACGGTTAGAATCGTTGCGGTGAAGAACGGAAAGTCACTTATTGCAATCGAACTGTTGGGACTCACAGTGTAGGTGGCAGTAAGGGAATCGTTACGAGAATCGCTCAGACTGGCGTTCATATACACATGCCAAGAAGCTGCGAACTCGGCGTAAGCAAAGTATTCCTCATCCGGTATGTTGGTGTCGAAAATCCATTCCCCACTCTGCCACTCCCCATAATAGTCTATGAAGCGCTCATCACTAACTCCGGGTAGCGGATGCTCATAATCATCAAAGTTGAACCCGCTGGTGTCCAGCCACAAATTAATAAAATGATCTGAAATAAATTTCGTAACCACACCCGTATCATTCATGTCTAGAACTAAAGATACGGGGAACTCCGCCACGTAGCCCAGAGAGTCTCGGGGCTTCACACAAACTCCTCGGCCCAGTTTCTGAGAGTAGTTATAGTAGTAAGCCTCATACCAAACATTCTGATACCGAATGTAAGGAACCAGCCAGGCAAAACCAGAAACGTTCAAAGCGTCCAGAGCCCCTAGGTTGCCCCCCATATCCGTGGGCTCCACCGAAATATAAAGAGGCTCCAGACCCGAATAGTTGTAAAGCTCTATGGTCGGAGACTTCAAATCGATGAGGTACTCCAGCCCCATTCCTTGGAACCAAAGAGTTTCATACCCCTCCCGTCCCACAGCGCTTACCGGGGGCAGATCATCGGTTAGGAAGACTACGGTGCCTCCTCTCTCCACAAAGTTTTCTAAGCAGCTGTAACCCTCACGGCCACACAACGTGTCGGGAACTATACCTCCCACAATAACCAGCACACTCTTGGGATAGATGCTCAACAGCTTTCGGGTCTCATGGGCATCAGCCCAAACCACAGGAATATCCATACTGTTAAGCTCACTCTCAACAGCGGTGAGAGTCTCGTTAACCAAGTCCCAGTCATTACCTGCCTCACCCAAGCTACAAGGATAAGAGGGGTCATAGAAGAAAATAACAGGACTGCTAAGTACGCTTAAGGGACTGGTGTCCAGATTCTCAGGAATGTTCCGTACTAGGACACTGTCTAAAACCGCTTCTCCGGGTCCTACTAGGAATGATACCTGTTCTATGTACTGGAAGCCGCTCCGACTAGCCATCTCCGCATAGTTCTTCACCGCATCAAAAAGGTTCAGTCGAAACTCGTTCCAATTGTCGGGATTGGAGTCCACTTGAGTTAGGTAGTCGTAGGGATAGTTCTCCGGTATCGGACGGTCTCCCCGATACCAGCAGAGAGTAACCGTTTCCCCGTCTTTGAGTGAGAAGTCCACCATTACCGCCCAGGGAGTGTAACCTGTGGGTAGCACGGCGAAGCATAGAAGCTCATCTGGAGTGAAGGGAATTCTACCCAAATTACTGCTGTGAGCGTAGACTTTAATCCAGCCCCCAGTGGGGTTAGTTATTCTCACTGCGCCCTGACCACTCCAGCTCTCACTAGTCAGCGTGAAATTGTACTTGTGCCCAAAAAGCATACCACTCACCAGAATCCAGCCGCCACCAGTGGTGGAGTTGGCATAATCGTCGATTTCAAAAACTATTTCCTTCAGATTCCCCGAAAACAGAAGATCCGACTCATAGTCAAAATCATCTAAGGGTAGGGTTATGGAATTATTTGACCAGCCCTCCCAGTCTAGGAGCATGCTCCAGCCGCCATAGGTTCCATCCTCACAAGACAGGGTGACGTTAAGGGTTTGGTTGCTATTGTCGGCGTACACCCAGAGCTATAAACAATTCACGTGACACCTTTGATGATTATGGTTTCTGGCTGAATTCCAGTTCTAACAACAATCTTACCGGTAATGTTGCGGTTAATAGCGAGTATGGTTTCTTTGTGAATGCTAGTTCGGATAATAATGTTTTGTTTGGGAATGATGCGGTTAACTGTTCTGTTGCGGGGTATTTCCTGGGTGTTGGTTGTGTGGGTGATGATTTGTCGGGGAGCACGGTGTCCAACTTTCTGCGGATAAGGGTGGTTGATCGGGGTGGTGTCCCTGTGGCGGGTGTGGATGTGCGGGTGGCTAGTGATGGTGTTGACGTGTATGCGTCCCCGGGGTATGGTGGTGTTAACGAGTCTACGGGTGTTGATGGATTGACTGCTTGGATAACGGTGCCTTACCAGAGGTATACGGGTGTGGTGTCTTCGGATTTGAGGGTTGAGGCCTGGGTTTTGGGTTTTGGTCACCGAGTGGTGAATATGTCTAGTTCGCACACGGAAAATTTTACTGAGAGTTTGGATCTTTTGGCAGTGTTGATTTTTGCTACAGCTCAGGGTTCGCAGAGTGTTCCAACAATTAATTTACTGTACATGGGAACATTGATAGGAGTTGCGTCCGTCGTTTCCGTATTGCTGCTTTGGAGATTTTTAAAGAGAGAACATTTGTGACTGTTGTAGGATTGAATCCAAAAATAAGATAATTAGTATTTATTATAATGCATCAACCATTAGTAACTTAAACTTAATTATCACAAATGAATTATGAATAAACTGTAAGGAAAAATCAAAAATAAAAAATAAAAAAGAAAATATGCAGGTGACTCCAGTGATGAATATACCAGTTGTGTGGGGGTAATGAACCTTGTGTTTGGCGTTGCTGCGTTGTAGATCTGGATATTATTGAAGAGAGGAGTTGGTGACTGTTATAATTTTGAATTGAGAAATAGATGAATAGTTTCTATGATGTTTCATCAGTTTTTGATTCACTTATTATTTTGTTATCTATGAGGAATTCGTTATGCACATCAAAGGTCAAAGCTGCATGAGCCCAAGGGTTACAAGGGTTTAGGTTTGGGTTACGCCACGTCGAATAGGGGTGCGTGTCACTTGAGACCGGCGCCACAATTGGTAGAGATGATGGCTATGGCAAGACCGGAGCTTGGATTTGACAAAGTAGCTGGGGCGTATGATGTTGAGGGCAAGGGGTACGTAATAAAGGGATTGCAAGACTTCAAAACCACGATTGATTCACTAGTTCTTTGCAGCTTCGTGTACGATTTGTACGCGTATCTCCCAAACGAACTGGCAGAAATAGTTACGGCAGCAACCGGATACGAAATGGAAGTAGGTGACCTAGTGAAGATAGGTGAACGGATTTTCAATCTGAAGAGACTATTCAATGTGCGGGAAGGAATATCGAGAAAGGATGACACACTTCCTAAAAGGTTCTTAGAGGAAAAAACTACAAAGGGTCCCACCGCGGGTCAAGTGGTTGAGCTGGAACCGATGCTTAACGAGTACTACGCAGCCAGAGGCTGGGATGACAACGGAGTCCCAACAAAGGAAAAAATCAAAGAACTCGGACTCTAAAAGTGTGTAAATCTTCAAAATTTTTCAAAAATTCCCTTCTTTTTTGTATAGAATTGGGAAAACGAGTGATAAAGGTCTTCTAAATCAAAAAGTATGCATGCACAAATAATACGAGCAGTACAGGAACAACCACCAAAACATAAAAAACACCACCACAAACTAACACACTCCAAAAACAAGTGGAAACTCAAAAAAAGGAAAGCGTGTTCTGCGCTAAAAAAAATACAGTTTTAAGCGCAGAGGACGAAAGCTAATTTAATAGAATATAGGGGGAGAGAGTGGCTACTCCATGTAATTAGTGAAATATTATTTATTCAATGTAAATACTATTCATTCAACATGATACCTAAATAAATCCACATCCCCAGGTTCCTTCGGTAACTCTTTCACAAACACCTCAATAAACTCACGCGCGGCGCGTTCTATGTCTTTCGATTGCGTTATGTACCGCCCTACGATTAGAATGTCGGCTCCTGCTGTGAGGGCTTCTCCTGCGGTTTCTGGTGTTATTCCTCCAGCGACTGCGAAAAGCATTTTGCTATCTTTAGGTATCTTAGTCTTGAGTTCTTTGATTAGATGCCAGCGGGGCTTCTCACCAGTTGCTTCGACATCTATTGCTCTGTGGAGAATAACAACATCCGGCAACTTTTTCAGTGCACCAAGCTTCTCCACAGGATCAGGCACTTCCATCATGTCGATTATAGAGTAAATGCCCAAGCGATGTGTTTCGTAAATGAAACGGTCTATAGATTCGTTCGAAGCCAAACCCGATACGACTACTCCATCGCTTGTTTCGTCGAAGGCAATGTCCACTTCAACTTGAGCGGTATCCAGCGTTTTAAGGTCGGCTATTATGAATATGTCTGGTGCAACCTCTCTTAATTTACTGACTGCACTAACACCGTACCTCTTAATCAGAGGAGTTCCCGCCTCAAGTATTATCCGGTCACTTCTTGGAAGCTCATTAATCACCCTGATAGCCTGTTCTAGTGAAGGGTTATCCAGAGCAATCTGCAGATACGGCGGACGCCAGAGTCGCGGTACACGTATCCCAGCGATAGGATGGGTTCCCCTATCCTTATCGTAGAGTATCTTTTCTAGGGATGGGTAGTTTGTCATGGCTCTGCTTAAGGCCAATTTTGTGGCGCTGTAATTATAATGATAGATTTTTCGGAAGTCTTTTGCGTCGGGGTGGATGAATATGCTGGCTATTATTACCCATTTGTCTAGTTTATCCTTTGGTACTAGTCCCTCTTCGACGGCGTCGGCTATGGCTTTTGCGACTGCGGCTTGGGCGGGTCCGAAGATCTTGTTGGCTTCTTCCATATTCTTAACTGTGACCTTTGGTACAATGAGGACGTGAGGCTTTGGTGGGAGGTTGGGTCTTATGACTCCGAGCAGTGGTGTGTGGCCTGAAGATAGGGTGGCTAGTCCTTGTGCGAAGGCTGTGCCTACGGGTCCTTCTTTTTCGCCTACTAGTAGGTCGACGTGTGCTAGTTCTTGTCCCTTTCCGACTAACGCTTCTCCGATTAAATAAGTCAATGTATTTCACACCTCTTATCAGCATGTGGAAATTGTATAAACGCGTAATTAAACTTTTTCCGTGAACGCGTACGTCTTTTATTGTTTTTTCTGGAAAACGGAATGGTGTGGTTGTTAATTTATTGTTTTTGGTGGTTTTGTTTCTAAAAGTTGTGAGGAATAGGATTATTTTACTGCTTTTTGCATCGTGTTTAGGATATCTGGGTCTCTGAGTATGACTCGTGGTAAGAGGGCTAGGAATTCGTGTCGGTTTCCAAGCATTTGGATATGGTTCATATATTTTACGGGGGTAATTTCATTTGGTGTTTTTGAGGATTTTTTCTGCTATTTCCAAGTCTTTCTTAGTGTTTATGTT
>DXJA01000239.1 GCA_019056875.1 Candidatus Jordarchaeum madagascarense | reverse complement strand
TGACCCGTTTTCTCCCAAATCTCCTCACAGACATGTGGACATATAGGAGAAAGCAGCAAAGTCATAGCCTCCACAGTAGACCTCAAAACATCTGAATACTCGGCGGTTCGCTTCATGTACCAGCGAATGTCATTCCACAAATTGAAAAAGCCCTCCTGCAGCGCGGAGCGGTTCCTCATAACCTCATAATACTCAGTAGCCGCCTTAATACGCCTATGAAGCTTGCTCAAAAGCCAACGGTCAATATTACGATCCAAAGCTCCGGTCTCAGGAAGACCGGTAGCCAAGTCGTGAAACATCTCCAACCGCCTACGAAGACTCACAACCTCCTGCGCCCTCCAATCCGGATCCACAAGCCCCTCAGCAGAATAAGCCAACTCAAAACGAGTAGGATCCGCATTATACTCGTCCAAAGCCTCCTTCAAAGTAATAAAAATCCCCCGAGACTTACTCATCTTCTCCCCCTCAATCTGAATCATACCATTAGCCCCCACCATCCGCGGCCACTTATCATCCGGCCAAATCGCCACATGCTGAAACAGGAAAAACGTCAAATGATTAAAAATCAACTCCTTAGCCGAATTCCGCAGAGAAACCGGATACCAATACTCAAACTCATCCCGCATATCCTCCAAAAGCTCCTCATCCAAACCACTACTACCCGCAACCTCATCCACACCACCCTTACCCAAGTAAATATAATCGAAAACCTCACGAACCAACTTCTCAGCCGGAACCCCCAGCCCATAAACATGTTTGGCAACCGTGTAAAAAGCCATGTAAACCGTAGAATCCGACAAAGTCTCCACAATCCACTCCGGATCCCAAGGAAGCCTAGTACCCAAACCACTCCTCCTCACACACGCCTTATCCTCCAACCAATTCACAGTATACTCAAAAGCATTCCGAGCCTCATCCGGAACAATAACCATACGCTCCATAAGCCCCCTAACCCTAGCCTTCCACTCCGGATCACTATATTTTAAGAACCACTGATTCTCCAAAATCTTAACAATAGTACGCGTATTACAACGACAAATAACCGGCTCCGCAGTCTCCCACAAACTACTCGCCTTACCCTCCCCCACAAAATCCGCAATCAACTCATCCTTAACCTCCTGAACACCACGCCCCGCATACCTACCAGTATTCGCCCGCAGAACCCCCCTATGAAATTCTTTACGGTAAACATCCTTAGTAATATCCTCCAACCGCTCATCATTCTGATCCTTGATGCCAGCCGCCTCCACAAGCTCCACCGCCGGATGCTCACCATAACCCTCAGTCTCAATCAAAGAAATCGGCTCCAACTTCTCAACAACCCTCGGGTCAATACCATACTCCTTGAGAACCTCCGGATGCCTACGCAGATCAGCAATAGCCGCCCAGTCAAAAGGAGCATGACTCGGAACACTCATAACCACACCCGAAGCATTAGCCGGATCAACAAAAGAAGCCGGCAAAATCGGAACCTCATCACCCACCACCACGTTCCGACAAGACTTACCAATAAGCTTCCTACCCTCAAACTCATCCAAAACCTTAACATCATGCAACTGGTCACGAAGCTTCTGAACCGCCTCCCGACTAACAACCCACTCCTCACCATCAACCCTAACACGCGCATAAGTCACATCCGGATTCAACCACATATTAGTAACACCAAACACCGTCTCCGGACGCAAAGTAGCTGCCACAAGAAAAGCACCATCACACTCAAACTTCAACAAAGTATACTCAATAGGCGAAACACCCTCACCCACCAGTCGATCATGATCCCCCGTAGGCGACAAACACCGAGGACACCAAACAACAGGATGACTACCCAAAACCACATAACCCCTATCCCGAAGAGTCCAATACTGCCACTCAATAAACTTATTATAAGGAGGATCAACAGTCGTAAACTGACGCCGCCAATCAACGCCAAAACCAATCCGATCCACAGACTCAATAGCCTCAGCACGGTAGTAGTCCCCGATGTATTTAGGATCCGTAAACTTGCTAATCTCCCCCCGCGGCACCCCGCTCCTAACCAAAATATCAATCTGCTTCTCATCACCCTCACTAATACGCTTAGCCACGCCTACAAGAGGCTCACCGGTATAATGAAAAGCAAACGGAAAATTCACATTAAAACCCTGCATACGCTTAAAACGAGCAAAAATATCACAACGCAAACAAGTCAAACCATGACCCAAATGCAAACTCAAATTCATATAAGGAAAAGGAAAAGTAATTAGAAATCCTTTTGAATGTTTATATTTTCTTTTATTCTTTGATGGAGGGTCTGTTTGGAATATTTTTGCTTCTTTCCATTTATCCTGCCATTTTTTTTCTATTTGGTTCCAGTCCATTTTTCGTCGACCTTGAGGGTTAGGTGTTACTAGATTGCTTATCTATTAAGATTGTATTTAAGAATTGTGTGTAATTCTTGTTGCTGGATTTTTCTAGTGTTTTTAATATTTTTTTGTTCTGATGAAGAATAAATTGCTTTGACGATATTTATTTTCGCTGAGAGCAACAGCGATATATGTTTGTTAGTGTATAAGTAACGAAAAGTAGTGTGCCAGAAGGTTGAGTGAGGTATTTGGTTTCAGCTGGAGAGCCTGTTCACTTTACCATTGTAGGATAACAAACTATCGCTGGGCTCTTTGGGTTTATAGAGATGCCGCTTTAAGGGGGAGTGTGGTTTTATATTCCTCTTTCTAGGACGCTTTCTAATGTTTTCAAACTGAAATTTGTTTCGCAGCATCCGTTTTTGACTAATGGGACGCCTTGGGCTGGTACATCCATTGTTTTTAAGTAGTCGCGTCCTAGTTTTATTTCCTCGCAGCAGGCTACTCCGACAACGCCATCATGTTTTTTGCTGTCCATTATTTTGGGTATGCATGATCCTCCTGGTAATACGTAGACCGTGTAGCCTTTCTTCTCGCCGAGGGTTGTTGCTTGGTTGACTTTGCAATCGGGGGAGCAGCGCATGCACTGGTATGTGGCTGTTTCTGTATTGAATGTGGCTTTGCATCTGCTGTCCATGTATTTTCTGGAGCAGTGTGGGAGGAGTAACGCCCTGTTTTTTGTCTTTAAAAATTCGTTTCTATGGGAGAGATTTTGGGCATGGTTGTCCATGATGTCTTTTGTAACCTTAACAGCGGCGGCGATGGGTAGTCCAGTAATCTCGTGCATCTTGAGTTTTTCAACTAGATATCTTGCCTGTTTTCCGATTTCCTTGTGGGGGTTTCCATCGGAAATTTTTGCTATTTCCTTAAATAAGGGTTCAGATATTTCTGTGATGTCGAAGTTGAATCCATATGGCATACTATGCCGTATTAAAATGGCAGTTAATAAATATTGTTGAACAAGCTTGGTAGCTCTTGTACCATACTTAGTTTGACCTTCGGATTCATAGTCTGTGAAGGGGAGGTTTTAAAAATCGGGTAATGTTTTGTATTTTGATACGTTTCTTTATTTGAAGTTTTTTAGCTTTCTGGCCATTGTCCGAGTTCTAGGATGAATCCGCATTGTTTTTGGGTGTCTAGGTAGGCGTATTTTACTCCGAAGATTTCTCCTCTTTCGAGGACTTTTACTCCTATTTTTTCCAGTTTTTTTAGTTCTTTTTCGATGTCTTTTACGTGGTAGCTTACGTGGTGGAGTCCTTCTCCTTTTTCTTTTAGGAATTTGGCGTGGGGTGTGTTTCCTTCTAGGGGTTGTATTAGTTCGATTTGTAGGTCTCCTTGCTGGAATATGCCGATTTTTATTTTTCCGCTGGGTACTTCTGTTTCTATGGTGGGGAAGGGTCCTATCCCAAGTTTTTCGAGGAATGCTACGGTTTTATCCATGTCTTTAACTACTACTCCCAGCTGGTGGATTTTATAGTCCATAACTTTTTTGCTTTGGTTAATGCTCATTGTTTCATCTCCTCTATTAAAATTATTGAAGAGTTATGGTTCCTAATTTGTTTTTCTTTTTAAATGGGTGGAGATATGAGTTGTTAGGGAAGAAGGGGGTTGGTTTCCATAACTATTTATTTTAGATTGGTTTTAAAGTAACATGGTTTTTCTTATGTTTTAAATGGTTGGTGGTTGTGTGAAGGCTAGAGTTGTTGTTGCGGATATTTCTGATATTAGGGAGTCTTTGCTTAGGGTTTTTGACGCTTTTGGTGGTGTTGAGGAGTTTGTTAAGCCGGATTCCAAGGTTTTTATCAAGTATAATGGTGTTCATTTCGGTAAGGAGATGTATACTGATCCCGTGGTCATAGGTGAGATGGTTAGTATTGCCAAGGATGTTACTAGGGATCGGGTTTATGTGATGGAGAACTCGACTCAGGGTAATTTTACCCGTTTGGTTGCTGCGGTTAGTGGTATTGCCAATATTACAGAGCAGAAAGGTGGTCAGAATCTGTATTTGGATGAGGAGAAGCCTGTTATGGTTGAGATGGGTGAGGAGCGGACTTCCACCAAGTTTCCCAAGATTTTGTATGATAACCTAATCCTTAAGAAGAGGAATAATGTTCTCATTAACATTCCCAAGCTTAAGACGCATTTGATGACCACTGTCACACTGGGAATCAAGTGTTTTCAGGGACTTCTCTACGATAGTGATAAGCTTGTGAATCATAATTACAAGTTGCATCAGAAGCTTGTGGATAACGTGAAGTTTATCCAACCAGATTTTACCATTATTGAGGGCATTAATGCTCTGAAGTTCGGTCATTTTCCACCCCAGGCTTTGCTTCCGGAGTGTGTGGTTCCCACGAATATTTTTATTGGTTCGGATGATGTGGTTGCGTGTGATACGGTGGGTGCGAAGATTTTGGGTTACGATATTGACGAGGTGGAACATATCAAACTCGCCGCGGAACAGGGATTAGGGGTTGGTGATCTCAAAAATATAGAGGTTATTGGTGATATTTCGCGTTTCAAGGAACGCTTTCCCTACACTCCTTGTAGAGAGTGTCCTAGTGATGTTCGGTTTATTAGGGGGAAGGAGATGTCCTGTGTTGAGGGCTGCTACGGGAACACGTTACTTGCGCTCCTCTACTTAAGATATGATTTTAGTGGTGCTGGTGGCTTTAACATTATTGCGGGAAAAGGGGTTGAGGAGAATGAACTCAAAGACCTTCTACCAGGCAATATTCTGATTGTTGGGCCTTGCACGATTGAGGAGAATTTAGACCGGGTTCGTGAAAAGTATCCGGACCGCAAAATCTACACAATAAACGAGTGTAATGACATCGCTAAGATCACTGCCAATCTAGGCGAGATGATGAAAATTGAACCCCTAAGTATGGTTCCACTTGATGTAAATAAGGTTCTTGAAATACTGCAACAGGCGATACAAAACGGATTGGACGCGAATCTCCCCCTCTAAGTTAAAACTTTTCCCAAAGTATTCCCTTTTTGGACTATTACCCTTCTTCTTTTTTAAACTAAGATAAATACTTAAATATTGAAGTAGAAATGGTTAACTTAACTTGCACACTTATATAGAACCAGTTTTATTTGTACAAGTTGACTGAGGATTGAAAAATATGTCCGGAATTTTCTTCACTGAAGATGAAATACGGTTCAGAGAGGAAGTCCGAGAATTCGCCAAAAGAGTGATTGCTCCCCAAGCCGAGGAAGTTGAAAAAGGAATGTATCCCGGCCCGCTCCTTAGGAAAATCGGAGAGGCAGGATATATGAGACAGCTACACCCCATCGAGTATGGCGGAAGCGCAAAGGGTGTGGTCTACGAGATAATCGTTGCAGAGGAAATAGCGGGGGTGAGCGCACCCACAGATATGTCGCGCACCGCCTCCTCCACACTATGTGCAATTCCCATATCAAGATTCGGAAATGATGAACAGAAAAGAAAATATCTGACACCCATAATAAGGGGAGAAAAAATCGGAGCCATAGGCATCACCGAACCAAACGTGGGATCAGATACTGCAGGTATGCAAACTACGGCGGTTAGAGACGGAGACGAGTATGTCATCAACGGTGAGAAACGTTTTATAACGAATGGAGCCGACTGTGATATTATTACTCTTTTTGTGGTTAACCCCGATGTGCCTGCGAAGCGTGGTATGTGCACTTTCATTTTTCCTACGGATACGGATGGGTTTAAGGTTGAGAGGATTTACGGGCTTATGGGTATGCACGGGATGCGTATCGCGCATTTGAGGTTTGAGAATTGCCGGATTCCGGCTGAGAACCTTCTTGACCGGGAGGGTATGGGTTTTAATATTCTTATGGATGAGTTGAACACTGAGCGGATTTCTATTGCTGGGGAGGTGATTGGAGTTGCGCGGGCGGCTTTTGATACTGCGGTGCAGTACTCTACTGAGCGTGTGCAGTTTAATAGGCCGATTAACAGATTTGAGGGAGTCAGCTTTAAGATTGCCGATATGGCCACTCAACTGGATGCGGCGGAGCTTTTGACGCTGCGTGCGGCGAGACTGGTTGATCGGGGTGAAAGGGCTGGCAAGGAGTCAGCTATGGCTAAGGTGTTTTCGGTGGACTATGCTTTTGAAATCTGTAACCAAGCCTTGCAAGTACTGGGCGGAATTGGATATACTACTGACTATCCGGTGGAGCGCTATTTAAGAGACGTCAGAATAGGCATGCTGGGCGGCGGCACTTCAGAAATTATGAAGTTCTTGATTCAAAGGGAAGTTTACAGAGAGTTTGAGCTAAAAGCTGCAATGGAAAAAAGGACTGTGCCTCTAGAGGTTGCAAGCTCTTCTCAAAAAGGAGAAACACCGGATTAATCAAGGGTCTTTTTCCGGTTTCCCAGTGTTTCCAGTATCCCAGGGGTCTGGGCTTCTTCTCCAGTTTCCCTGTTTTCCCCTTCTTGAGAGGACTAAGAAGGATTTCTAGGCTTCGTTTTTCTTGTTTATGATCTGCTGGGCGGTGGCTGAGCCCACCAAACCCTTGTACTGGTAGTAGAACTCGTCGGTGCTCCAGTCAAATTTCTCCGAAAAGAAGGATTGTCTGCGTTTATAGTTTATTTGGTTGTACATCTGGGAGCAGTTGTCGGCTATTTGGAACAGTGTTTGCTCCTGTCCGCGTGTTGGTGCCAGCCGGAAGGTGTTGGTTCCCCTCATAGAAATAGCCCCTTTTTTCCCTATAATTGGTGTGGGCGGTTCCTTCTCAGCTTCAAACGTTTACCCTTTTTTCGGTATTTAAACCCCTCACAATTCATCCCTCCTCTAAAGAAAGAGGGCTCTCTTGCTCAAATCTTTGTAAGAGTCATAAGGTTTACAGGGTTTGATATTGTGGTTAGTGGGAGATAAACTTTTGATAAAACATTTAAACTAGGGTAATAACTGGATGGCTGGAATGGATTCGCTTTCCCCGCGTGAGCGAATTAATGGATTCCGGTTTTAAAAATGTTTCAAGATTTTAAACCGCTTTGGATTAAGGGAATAATTTTTACAAACAAGAATCTGTTTAGGGTTATGCTGGAGTTGACTGTTTATGGTTTTGGAGGAAAATTTGAAGAAATTGACTCCGGAAAAGGAAATCGAGTTTCTTCGTGGAGCCTATTTTGGTGTGGATGGAGTTTGGTTTCTGGTTTGTGAGGATGAGTATGATTTTGATAGGGCACTTTATCTAGATGGTGAGGTTTGGAGACGCTTTGCCAAAATCTTAGCTAAGAGGGTGAAGAAGTTATTTGATATAGAGGGAGATGATGCGGAAACCGTGGCGGACACAATTTGCTTGCGCTGGACCATGGAAACTTGGGAGTTTGAAGTTGTTGAATACAGTCCAAAGAGGAGTGTTCTGCGTGTGCCTAGCTGTCCCTGGCTTGAGGGCCTTAAACGGTCGAATAGAGAAAAATTTGCACCCAAAATATGCGACCCGGTTTGCGAAATCGTTTACCACAGCTGGGCTGAAGCAATAAATCCTAAAATCAGGGTGGAAAAACCAAAAAAGATGGGAGAAGGAGATGCGTACTGCGATTTCGTATTTACACTTGAGGACTAATTTTTCTAATCGAAGCCTCAACCGTTCTACCTGCCTAAGAAAAAGTAATATAACTTGTGACATTAATCACCTAGTGGTGATGTAGATGGCGCTAGGCGACCGGATAAAAGAATTTTTGGGCGATGATCCCAAGAAGCTTGTTGATGAAATACTTGAGAGTATAAAAGAAGAGTATGGTGATATCCCTCTTATAGCGAAATCTATGGGTAGTAGGAGACCAGAGACTTTCATTTTCAATGCGCTACAAAATGTGTTTATCATGAAGCGGCCTAAGGCAGTCTCCCAAAAAATGGCGGAACTATTAGCCATTGCTGCTGCTACAGCGATTGGATGTGAACACTGCGTGGATTTCCACGTAAAGACCGCTATGCGCCTGGGAGCGTCTCAAGATGAGATATTTGACGCAATGATGATTGCTGGTGTAATGGCTCAGACATCAAAACTATCGATAGCCTTAAGAAAACTAGAGAGGGTTTCCCTGTCTGATTCCCACTAGCAGTTTCCGTTCAAGAATAGGCTGGGCTAGAATAATTCCGCTATGTCGATTATCCTTATTTTGCTTTTATTTTTGGATTTTATCAGATTTTGTAGGCAGGCAGGACATGAAGTGACAATGACATCGGCGCCCAGCTCCTCCGCTTCTTTGATTTTGAGTTTTGCAACATCCCCAGCGGTTTCCACATTGTACGCTCTCAACAGACCTCCTCCCCCGCAACACATTCCCTCATCCTTACACTGGCTAAATTCTACCAGTTTCAGTCCCGGAACGCTTATGAGCGCTTTACGGGGTTCTTCTATTACTCCACAGCCTCTAGACAGCTCACAGGGATCTTGAAAAACCACGCACAGATTGCCTACCGATTCTGGTTCTAGTTTTCCCTCCTCAATTAGTTTACAAAGGAACTGAGTTATGTGCAGCACCTCGAAGGGAACCTCAGTAATCTTGGGGTAAACGTCTCTCCACATTCTAAAACAAGCCGGGCAAGAGGTCACAAGGGTCTTTATTTTGAGATCCTTAAAGGCTTTCACATTATCCTCAATAATTTTCTTCGCTTCTCTCAATCTTCCCGCCATAAGAAGAGGCGCTGCGCAACAGGTCTCATCCGGACCGAGAATGGTGAAATCAACATTCGCCTTTTTAAACAGCTTTACCGTCGCTGCAGGAATCCTTGCCGTGGAGGGACTATATGCAGAATTGCAGCCCACAAAGTAACCTACCTCAGCCGGAACCTTTATACGGTCTTCCACCGGCTCGTCGGATTCATAAGTCCACATCAACCAGTCCTCCTTATCCGCGCCATGAATATTACCAGACTCTAGAATATTTTCTACTATCTGTTTTATGTTACTGGGAAGTTCTTTAGCCCCCACTTGGCCTCTGAGATACTCCACAACTTGGGGGACTGGCACTTCTCTAGGGCAAACCGCCACACAGGCCATACAGAGAGAGCAGTTGAAGGAATCCTTGGAGGTTTGTTTCTCTCTTTCCTGGTCTCTGAACCCCTCAGAGGCGAAGTATCTGGAATTAATCGGCACCCCCGCTCTGGCTACTGGGCAGTGCGCTGTTATGCAGTAAGCATAACCATGTACGCGATGCAGGTGCCGCATCTTATGCATTTGTCTGTTTTTTTAAGAAGTTCAGTTTTTTCCGACATTTTAATTCTCCTTTAGATATTTTATCACCTTCAAGGCTGAGGCGTATCCCGTTGTTAGGGATGTCCCCAATCCTATCATGTTTCTTTCTGAAAGGGCTGAGCCGGCAACAAAAATATTTTCAAAGCTTTTCCCGTTGCTGACAAGTCTTAATTCGCTGTCTGTTTTCAGATAGTGGAACATTTGTGCATTGATGGTGTCTTGGAAGTTTTTTTCGCCGTTTACGCTGATTTCGTCTCTCATTATTTGTCCCGTGGCTATTATGATTGCTTTGGATGAGATTTCACGTTTGGTGTCATTCTCTATAATATTGGTCTGGCAGCCTTGTTTTGTGGTCTTTATTTCTGTTGCGTGCCATCCGAGTCTGATTTCGACACCGTTCTGTGTACAGGGTTGTTCTAGTAGCTGTTGTAGTCTTAGTCCGGGGACAGATGGTGGAAAGGACATGGTTTCAAAAACTTTTGCTCCTAAATTGTTCTCTAATTCGGATAAGATCTCTGTTGTATGTCTTATTCCGAGAACTGGGGGGAAAGCTAAGTAATCATAATCTCCTGGATTAAGATCGTTCAGCCTTTTGGTTATCTCGTCGCTGTGGGACTCTAGTAATATTGCTAGTTGAATAGGCTGAGTTTCATTTCCCTCAAGTTTTATGTAATCTGCGTCTATTCCCCAATTCTCTTTTAGTGAGTGGGCGATTAGGGCTGGAACGTGGTTTATTAGGTTGCGAAAACCAATTACAAGCACCTTGGAGTTTTCTAGATTCTCTTTTGTGCTTTCTATCATGCTGGACTGGGCTAAACTGGTGGGTTTAAAAAGTCCAAGTGGAGTTAGGAGTGTCTCGTTTGTTTCTAAATTGCCTTCGTATTTGATGAATGAACTGTATTTTTCTTTAAAATTCTCAAAAGCTTCCAAAATTCTTTCTCTACCAATAATAGCGTATGGATGAGTGGGGTTCCGGCTAATAAATTGGTTTAGCTTCTCCAGTGGTTTTTTAACTTCCTCATCGTCAAGGTATCCCAGCAGGTCTATGGTGCCTGATGAAAGTATGGTGCTGCCTAAACCGGTTGCAATCACCATAGTTGAGAGGTTAGTTTCGCTGGTTTTTCTGGCAGCCACTAATCCGGCCATGCCGCCGCCAATTACAAGCACATCAACATCTATCACTTGCTTTCACCTCGGTGTCTAATGTTTCCCACCATCTCAAACATGACCTTGGCAAACATGAGTTGTCGGAGTTGTTCCCCTTCAAGTATGTGGGAGATTTTCCACTGCTCGTCTAGAAACTCAGTCAGCGAGTTTAAAGCCTCTGGTGCTGAGAAGTTGAGGTCCTCAACCATTACTTCTGCGGCTCGGTGTATACAGAATTGGCCTTGGCAGGTTCCCATGCCCAGCCTAGTGCGCTTTTTGACATCTCTCAGATTTTTAGCGAGGAGTTCTTTAAAGCAATGAATTATCTCGGCTCTTGAAACGAGACTACACTCACATATTAGCCCCTCTTTCTGAGGCATTCTCAGTGAGAGAGTTCCATATTTGGCTCGGATTTCGTTAGCGGTTAAAGGGTTAACCTGAAAACGCTTCTGGACTTCTTCCAGCGATGGGGGCTCACCCTCGCTTCCAGGCAGTGGCTCATCAGCTGTTCTACACTTGGCTGTAACTCCCAGCTTCTTGCAAACTAGATCCGACACCCGCTCAGCCATAAATCTATATGTAATGAGTTTACCGCCCAAAATGGTCACGAATCCCGCCACTCCTTCCTCCTCATGGTCTACTAACAAGATTCCCCGAGTGGCTGTACGACCTGAACCTTCACCAAAAAGAGGCCGCACCCCAGAGAAGGCTCTTAAAATTCTGGAGTCTGCAACAATAGGGAGCATCTCCCATCCTTCTCTCATGATTTTTTCGACTTCCCATTTCTCTGGAAGGATTTTATCTGGTTCTTCAACATAGGTTGAGGTGGTTCCCAAAATCATGGTAGAATAATGGGGAACAATTATATCTCCGTCAGATGGTGGGCGGAGATGATTTATCACATGGTTTGTTACCCGGTTATTGAGAACCACTAGGGTACCCTTGTTCGGTCTTATATTCAGCTCTATTCCTGCTTGCTTTGCGACTTTACCCGCCCACGCTCCGGTGGCATTAACCACTATTTCCGAGAAGTATTTTTCATTCTTTCCGTTTCTTATTGTTTCAACGCCTAAAACTGCTCCGTCTTCTACTATTGGTCTAGCAGTAGTGTAAGTAAATACTTCTGCTCCGTTCTGCAAAGCAGATAAGACATTAGATACCACAAGTAGAAAAGGATCTATGGAGGCGTCGTTAACCCAGACTGCGGCTTTAATACTGGGTTTCAGAAAGGGTTCTCTTTCCAGGGCTTCCTCGACTGTTATCTCTCTATGCTCCACCCTGTTTTTATTACAACCTTTAAGGAAGGAATCCAAGTATTCGAGATCCTTTTCTTCTGTTGCTACGAAGAGACCACCAGTATCTTCTATGGTGTGCCAGGCAATTTTTTTGAGAATAATGTTTTCCTCAGCGCATTCCCGCGCTGACTCAGGATCACTAACGACGTATCGTGCTCCACTGTGTAGGAGCCCATGGTTTTTGCCTGAAGTCTCTGAGGCAAAGTCGCCTCTCTCAATAAGTAGGGTGTGGACTCCTCTGAGTGAGAGGTCTCTTAGAACACCGCTTCCTACTACGCCGCCACCTATTATAATTACATCAAATTTTGACATGGTAATCGCTACACAGAAAATTCTGAAAGATTCGCGTAAACACCCTTACCCTTTAACGCCATGTAAACATCGTTGTGCACTTTATATAGCTTGTCGTAAACCTCTCGATTATTTTTATCCGGTTTTCTTCGCTCACCTATCTGCACCATAGTTTCCGCCGCGTCTGAAACACTCTCGTAGACTCCAACTCCTACACCTGCTAAAATGGCGGCGCCTAATGAGGTGGCTTCTTCAACCTGCCCCCTTGCTACCGGAATATTGTAAATGTCTGTCTGAATCTGGTTCCATAATGGGCTTCGGGTTGCTCCTCCTGTGATTCGAACCTCCTTGAATTCCAGTCCCAGTTCCTTCATTACTTCAATGTTCTTACGCACCTCAAAGCAGGCTCCTTCCATTATGGCTCTAATAAGATGTGCTCTGGTGTGACCTAGGGCTAAGCCCATTATCACGCCCCGAGCATCTGGATCCCAGTAGGGGGCTCCTGCTCCAACGAAATGGGGTAGTAAGAGTACTCCTCCAGAGCCTGGAGGTGCTTGTTCTGCTACATCGCATAGAATTTCGTAAGGATCTTTTCCCAGGATTTCTGCTACGCTCTTTTCTGGGTGTCCTAATTGGTCTCTGAACCACCTGTAGACACTGCCCGTTGTGAATATGCTGGCCTCAACAACCCATTTACCGGGATCAGCGTGACAGCTAAATAGTACACGCTTCTTGGGGTCACGTTTAGGCTTGTCCGTGTAAGCCAGTAGAAATGTTCCGGTACCCATGGTTGCCTTAATTCTACCTGGCTTTATTACACCCACTCCTAAAGCTCCACACTGCTGATCTCCACCCCCGGCAACTACTGGTGTTCCCTCTGCAAAACCAGTTTCTCTTGCTGCACTGGCAGTTACTTCCCCGATTTTTTCGCCTGAGGCATGGGTTTTAACCAATTTTTCAGGTGGAATTTCCAAAGCGTTACAGATTTTCTCAGACCAGCTGAACTTTTCGACGTCGAAAAGCAGGGTTCTGGACGCGTTTGACCAGTCTGTTATGAACTCGTTTGACAACTTCATTTCGATGAAATCATGAACCAGCATGAATTTGTAAGTGGAATTAAAAACTTTGGGTTCGTTCTCCTTTATCCAAAGAATCTTGGGAGCTGAAAAGTAGGGATCAATAGTTAGACCCGCGATTCGATAAACCTCATCCACACCAACTTTCTGTCTTATCTCGTCACACTGTTTAACCGTTCTACGATCCTGCCAAACAATAGCGTTTCTTAAAGGATTTCCATCCTCATCAACCGGAACTGTTGTCTCACGCTGATTAGTAACGCTTATGCCCACTATATCCCCGGAACTAATGCTTGCTTTTTCAACGGCTCTCTTTGAGGTATTGCAGACAGCCCTCCACCACTCCCATGCGTCTTGTTCAACCCACGCTGGGCGAGGATAAATGCTTTGATACTCTTCATAATCCCTTGCTAGCTCTCTTCCATTTTCATTAAAAATTATGGTGCGGCAACCAATAGTGCCCGCATCTATAGCCGCTAACACCTGCATTCATAAACACCTCTTCCAAACTTCCAAGAAATAAAAACAATCCATAATATACTCGAAATATCTTAATAAGACTAGCCCTCAAACCAGAAGGGTTATACTATAAAAATATTTCATCCAAGCGAAAAAGAAAAAGTAGAAAATTATTAAAAAAAGGAAACCGGAGCTAGAGACCTAAAAGCTTTTTCAATTCTGCCGGCTCGTTGCCTTCTTCAACAAATATTTCTTCTTGTGCACCAACACGTTCCACATCAAACTTTCTGGCCAGTCTTCCACCAACCACTTTCTCTCGAACACTACAGTCTTTGCCTTGCCAAATATACACTTTCTCGTAAGTATCTATTAGGAAGACATCTTCAGAGTCCAGAGAATCTTTTGATAGAGGAACTTGAATGAACTGCACGTCTTCAAGTGTTTCGAACTCTTCTCCCGAAACCCGGTACATGACATTTGGATGCGTTTTTTTATCCACTTTTTTTAGTATGGATTTAGCAAGATCCTTGTCAACTATGCGCATGCCGCCTACTGCTCTTCTGAATTCTATGGGTTCCTGTCCCTCTTCAATGGTCTCCACGTCAGGTTCGCCACGGCGCTCTCTATCTAGTAAGTCGCTTATGAATGCTCCCGCAAACTTTTCATCCACTGTGGTTTTGGAGCCGAGCCAGATCCAAATTCTATCTCCTGCGTCTACAAAATAGGTGTCTCCGGTTGAAAATACGGGCTGCTCGATCTGCTCGTAATCGCCTTCCCTGATCATGTAGATTTTTGCCAAGAGGTTAACCTCCTGTTTTTATTTGTATGATTTATATTATTGGAACTACGTTATATTAATTTATTTCAATCACAGGGATTGAATAACTGGTTTTTCTACTCTAAAGTTTAATGAAAAATCCGCAATTATGCTGATTTAGATGCTAGTTCAAAAACGCGTTTCAGGCATTTGATGAAGTTATTGTGTTTAAGGAGAAGGGCGTCATTAAACTTTTGAGGAAGGCCGTAGCGATCGCAGATGTCGGGTTGACCCTTTTAGGGGAGTATTGGCAACTTGTGGCTACTGATTTTTTTAAAATTTTGACCCTTTTTATGTAGTTTGTTTTGTTATTTCAGCTATTCTCTCTTACTTTATCGAATCCTTCAAATTTTAAGAACTAGTTGCTTTACTTTATATTCCGATTTGAAATATTTTTATGTAGGTGACTGTCTTTCAAAGAAAAGTTTTATTATTCTCCGATTGCCAATATTTATTATAGTGTGGTTAGTGGAGCTGATTTTGTGGCTTTCATTGAGGAACCTCATTTTACTCAAAGTAGGCAACGGTTCAGATTATTATCTTTAAATAGTGATAAGCTTATTCAATTGGTTTTTAATGTGGTAAATGACTATAAGGACAGTGGTTTTGCGAGACAGGAATTCTTCCGGGATATTCGTGATAGTCATCACATAGATGTTAGCGGTATGGACAAGGAATTCGTTGAGGAATTGGAGAACGGTGCGGGAATTATTTACTTACGTGGCAAGTACAGTTTGAACATGAACCGTATTTTGATGCTTATGAACATGTTTCTTAAAGAAATCGAGCGTGTGGATAAAGATAGGGCCGACGAGTTAAGGCAAAAGGTTAACCAAATTCACACGAAAATTAATACCCTTACTGGTGAAAAAAGTGTTCCTGAAGTAGCGGCTAAACCAAAGCTACCCGATTACGAGGAAATTGAAGAGGAAGAAGTAACAGCTGAAACGACCGAAGCTGTGCCTAAACTCGAATTAGAGACTACTGATATTGCTCTCGCAACTTACATTAAAGAGTATGATAAACTGAGCCTCATACAGATTTCCTCAGTATTAGGCATCCCTGAACAAGAAGTTAAACAAAGATTAAACTACATATTAGACCAAGGGCTCATAGTTGGTGCTATACAAGATGACTACTTCATACGAGAAGCAGTAAGTACAATAGTGACCCCAACAGCAATAGAGGAAATAGAAGAAACAAGCAAGATAACAGAGCCCACTATGGAAGCTAAACCTACAGAAGAAATAGTTACCGTAGAACCTGTGGCTAAAACAGCCGAAGTGTTTGAGGAGCCTGAGGTTAAGAGGCCAGTGGTTAGAGTGTTTGAGGAGCCTGAGGTTGAGGCTGTTGAGGAGCCTGTGACTGCTGAACCGGTTGAGAGTTTGGTTACTGAGGAGGTTACTGTTGAGGAACCTGAGGTTGAGGCTGTTGAAGAGGTTCCACCCGTAGTTGTTTTTACTAAGAAGGATGTTAAGGAGATTTACAAGAGGATGAAATTGTTTATTGAGTTGGTTTCTCAGGTTCTTGAAATGGTGGTAGCTCCCGAAAAGCCTAGTTTTACCTTGAAAGACCTGTCTAATTTGGTTTATAATTATTACTTCCTTCCAATTGACGGTTCATTCGATGTAGAGCCCTTTGTGGAGTTAGGTAAAGAGGGAGTGGTTAATGTCGAGGAAGAGTGGGTTAGAATAGATTTAGAAAAATCACTTTCTCTTTTCAAAAACAAGTACATTCCGGGGATCAGAGCATTAAATAAGAAAACCGCATCAAAGCTGGAAAAGGCCCTTGATGAGCATATAGAACAATTAATAGATAATATACTAAGCTAAGGTAGTGCGTAGCTAATAGAGTCTTGGATTAATATCTATCTTTACTGATTATATGTTCTTACAGTAGCCTATTATTTCAAAGTCTTCCTGATCAAATTCGTCGTCTGTCCATTCTGCTATTTCTTTTATCATTTCTTTTATTTTGTCTGGCGGTCCTGAGATTGTGTCCTCGTTTATTTTCAGTCTATATTTTGACCTTGCACAATCTTCTATGGCTAGTTTGAGAAACTTTTCAGCCTTTTCTTCCGATATTACAAACTTTTTTGCTAATCCCGGAATTATTTCCTTCTTTTTTTCGACAATTTCGGTAGAATTTACTATTTCACTCATGTACGCGTGGTCACCCATTTTCTTCTTTTGTTGGAGGTTTAACTTTTCTAATATCCTGTTTTTTTGTTTTTCCATATCTTTAGACAGTTCCTTCTATCTGCCATAGTTCTTGTAATAGTCTTGGTAAGAAGGCTCCAATATCGCTTATAATTCCTATGGCGTAGGTTCCTCGATCTGTTAGTTTGGTAACTACTGCAGGGTTTATGTCCACGCAGATTGTTTTAACTGTTGATGGGAGCATGTTTCCCACTGCGATGGAGTGAAGTGTGGTTGCGAGCATAAGTACTAGGTCGGCGTTTTTTAGTGCTTTTCTCATTGCGTCTTGTGCTTCCATAACATCGGTGATAACATCTGGTACTGGGCCATCATCTCTTATTGACCCCGTCAGCACCAAGTCCACATTGTTCCTGACACATTCATAAATGATTCCGCTTTTTATAACCCCCATCTCTACTGCTTCTCGAAGCGAACCCGCCTTTCTGATTACGTTTATAGCCCTTAGGTGGTGACGATGTCCCCCCTCATAGTTTTCAAGTGTCTTCAAATCCATTCCCAAGCTTGTTCCATACATACTGTTCTCTACGTCGTGTACTGCTACTGCGTTTCCTGATAAGAGTGCCTGAACGTAGCCCATCCTTATCAGTTCTGATAGTGCAGGTGCTGCTCCTGCATGGATGACTGCAGGACCTGGAACCACCACAATTTTTCCGCCTTTTTTCCTGAGCTCGAACATCTCCTTAGCTATCATGCGGGTAAGAGAAAGAGTGGGTTTTTCCGACGACGTGGTACTACTCATAAAACTGAAAACCTCTTTCTCCCGGGACCGTTCTGGCAGTGTAACCTTTATTCCCTTGTTTCCTATAACGACCAGTTCCCCTTTCTTCACCTTCCTCATAGGAATGCTGTAAGGTTTTCCATCTCGTATCACGATTACTTTGTCCATCTCTTGGTTTTCCGCCTTTACCCATTCACCATTTATCATAATGAAGGTTGGATGGTTGGTTGTTGAGTAGAAGTCGTCGGGGAGTACTCCATCAGCCAGGGCTGGAACCAGTTCTGCGTCTACCGCCTTTTCGGTTACTACCGCACCTAGTTTTTGAAGTTCCGCCAGAATTGTGTCGAGGTGATTTCGGTTTTTTCCTATAATACGCATACGGGTGTAAGAGTAATCGTTTTTTGTTTTTCCAATTCTGAATTCGAGAACCTCGAATTCACCGTTTAGATCGTAAACTGCTCCGAACACTTTGGGAAGTATCATCGAGTCAATTATGTGTCCTGTTAACTCTATCTCAGCTTCGCTCAATTTGAATTCCTTCTGTACAAGTTAAAATCTCTATAAAACATAATCTGAGTGAGGATTTTCCTTACTTTTGTTCTCATGTCTAAATCCATCTTTTATTACGTTGTTGGGGAATAATAATAGGGCATTAATTTTTTTGGTGTTGGTTAGCCCCTAGATAAATTGTATGTTTTTGTGGGTTTTAAATATCCTTTTATAGAATACTTATTGGAGATACGCTATTACACATGTTCCTCCAAACAGTTAGAAGTTTATCTGATTAATTTAAACTAGGCAATTATGAAGATTTCTAGATTAGATTTGCGAAAAGGGTCTGTGTTAAAATGTATTACACTTTAAATCTTCCATTTGTGATAAGTCTCAACGGATTTGCCTCTGTTTTATTCCTACTTTATGGTAATCATTTATTCGTAGGCATTGATTTTTATTTTAGCCTATTTGCTTCACCTAATTTTGGATCATTTCTTTTACCATTATTAATATTCGGTTTCGTTTTCTCCGATGGGAAGATACATTTTTCTCAGTATCTTCTTACGCAAGACAGGGTTAAGCTGTTTAAGGGAAACCGCGTTGTAGCGGAGGAGGGCGTTTTCCAACTGTTCCCAAGATCAGGAAATAATGATTCGGAACTTCCCTCATATGAAAATTTTCTGGCTTTCAATGAAGAATTGGATGAAAAGTTGGAGTTCGCATACGAGGTAACAGTTTATGGGAAAAAGGTCTCTTCTTGTTTCTATGTTTTTACGCAGCAGCCTTCTACTGAGGAAGAAGTTCTTGACACCAAAGTGCAATCTATTTTGTCTGCTTTTAATCTAAATACCGATTATATGCGGATGTCCTTTGATGTGTTAGAGAATGTTTTTTTGGGCATGATTGGAGGAAAATACTTCTCAAAAGTTCGTAAGATAAAGGGAGAGAAGAATATTTTACTTCTTGAGTCGGGAGGCAGAGTCACCTATGTTGCCGTGATTCTTTTCAAGGGGTCTCCCGATTACGAGTCTTTGGATCCGGGATGCATGGATTTTTTTGTTAAATCTATTCAAAACTTGGATGTAGATGTTAGCCTCGTGATTCCATTCAGGTTTATAAAAGTTGGTGAATCTGAGAACATTTTAAAGAAGGATTTAAAGGTTCGTATTCTAGTTAATGGTAAAAACCCCGTGAAATATATTGAGGTTTCTCCTTACTTGGTTGTGAGGGGCCCCTCTCTTGAGAGTGTCAGAAACCACTTGAAAAGGGTAAGCGTTGCCGCCAGCGCGGCTTGGTCTGGAATTAAAAAAAGAATAAGCGTCGACTTTTTGGATTCAGATGAAACTAAGAAGCTGTTGCATAACATAATCTGTAGGCGACTACTTCCCGAAAGAGAAGTTTTTCGTATCAAAAATCTTAGTACATACTTGAGAATTCCCACCCAGGTGGTCGGAGAGATGAAACCTCCTGTGCTGATTCCAGGTGGAGAACTAAAAGACAATAATCATAACAATAATAGAATTTTATTGGGCAAAACAGCTCTAGGTGGGTATTCTGTACCAGTTTGGATGGATTACAATAATTTTTCAAAACACATGGTAATTCTGGGCGACTCTGCCCCAAAAACTTGGTTCCTGTTGAGTCTCCTTAACAAAATCTCCAAACCATGGATCGTTTTCGATTTTAAGGGTGAATTTTGTAAACTGAAAGATTTTAGAAGTAATTCAGTTTCCTTTTTCACTCCCGGCTCTGACTTGGAACCATTAAGAATTAACCTCTTTGATTCCAAGGAAAAATCACCAGATGCACACACTTCATTATTACTTAGTGTTTTCAAAAAAATTTCTGAAAGCGATTTTGACATTGTAGAGGATCCCCTTCGTAAAATTTTGAGCCATTTCTGTAATAAGAGTAGATACAAACAGGGGCTTAAAGAGCTAAACAGGGCCTTTGATGAAATATTAGTAATGGACGATTCTCGGGAACAATCTGCTGTCGGAGAGCTTGCAGTTATGCTTCATAGCCTTCAGCAAGGTGTTCTGGATAAAGTCTTTAATGGTGGAGACTCTAACCTCGATTTAAAAAAACTGACTAATGAGAGTGTAGTGATTGATTTAACTCAGATTTTGCCCGAGGTCGGCATTAGTGAATTAAAATTTCTTGTGACCTATATTTTAATGCAGTTATTCAACGGCTTGCCTAAAGGTGAGAGTGAAACTAGGCACATAACAGTAATAAATGGTCCTGAAAATAATTCGGAGCTGATTAATTTTCTTACCAACATGATTTTTAGTAACTCTTATCAAATAAATAACGGTGAAGGTCTTATTCTGTCTACTTCGCAACTCCAAGACCTTAATGGTATCGACAATTTGAATTCTTACTATAAGATTATTTTTAATGGTGTCAGAGAGACTAAGAAGATTGCTGAAATAATAGGAATTAGTTCAGAGATTATAGAAGGTCTCGATGATAAGGTCTTAATGATAATCCCCGAAACAGAAAAACAGGTAATATTCCATCCTGATTATGATGAAAGCTTGGCTACTGATAAGGCATCATGTTCTCAAGTTCAAGAAAACCAATTGGACATTAAGTTTAAAAAATCGGATGCTTTTAGGGACCTCTACGAAGAAATTCGGGATAAACCTAGTTCAGAGAATCCAGCTACTTTATTGAACGGTGACTTTGTTACAGCTGATGTATTCCTTAGAGGGCTCCGTAACCCAAACAAAATATCCTTCGATTCATCCTACAATTTGAGTAAGGAGCAGATTGAAGCCTTTGTTGAAAAGATTTCACATATGCTTGAGAGAGAAATGTATCTAACGGATATTCACATATCTAGATTAACTGGTCTTCCATGTAACACTGTTAACAAAATTATGCGCGAAGCCTTGGAAACAGATGCAGGGATTCAAAGAATATACCTTCCGGTCGTTGGGGATAAAGCCAACATTCCCTTATACTATTCCAAATTCGGACCTAAATATGAGAGTGTGCAGGATAAATACTTGAAAGATATTCTAGAAGAATTGTGCTTCAAAACCGGTATACAATGGTCGTTGAAAAGAGACCCTGAAACCGGCGCTGATGGTCAAATCGACTCCCACTCTCTGAAACTTTTCATCCACACACCTGAAGAGAATGAGCTGAAAAGTATGCTTCAAAAATTATTTTTGAAGTTTAATCAAGTCGCAGTTCTATTTCTTTACGATAAGGATTTCAAAGAGGCCGAAAAGCGGAATAGCCAATGGAGAATCCCCCTAGTTATGGGTTGTCTTAGCAACCTTAACGCCTTTCTCAAAGAGATACGAATGGCATCTACTGAAAAAATCCTTAACCAAACATATACTGGGGATAAGGATTTACAGGAATTAATTTCGTGGCTTGAAGCCGATACGTAAGGTCTTTAAAAATAGTTTTTAAAGGAATTGTGTGAAATTCCATGGATACCTAAAAATACTCCCTTCGTATCTTAATACCATGTGCACTTTTTGGTTGAGATTGTTAAAAAAGAAGTTGCACTGCGGATAATCTTAATATCTGTAGTTAGGTGTAGCTATGAAAACCAAATTTGACAGAGCGGTTTCGGATTTCGTCTTAGGAGTAGAAGCTCACGGTAGCAAGGACTATAAAACTGCCTCCACACACTTTAAGAAGGCTTCAGAACTCTTTGAGCAATTAAGGGAGGAGGAGCTTGAGGAACAATATCAGAGTACTGCTATAGGAAACCTCTACCAGGCTCGTGCAAATTATCATCAATCCATTGCGGATCATCTAAACTTCATTATGCGTGATTATGAATCCGCAGCCAATAGTTACGCTAAGGCAATTGCTGATAAAAAAACGGCAATCAAGACTGTAAAAGATTTGGTAAGAGAACAATGGATTAAAGATGATAAACTTCCTTTAGAACTGGAAGCTGGATTATATGGTCTCGAGGCCACAAGGTTTGAGTGCCTAGCCCAAATTGCAATTCAGAATAAAAATCTGGAAAAAGCAGCAGGGCATTTCCAAGAAGCTCGCGAGGAGTTTGAGAATAAAGAAAAACTCTACGCTTCCCTCAAAAATCCCTACGAAGAAAAACTCGCCAGAGTTGATAAGATAAAATGCGAGGGTTTATACTTTGAGTGCTCTGGTCTTGAGTACCTTGGAAAGCGAAAAATGAAGCAGGCTAAGGAGCTCTTAATCAAAGCTAGGGAAAAATACGAAGAGGCTGTGAATCTTAACCCTGACTGGCAGGCCCTAAGTCAGGCTCTTGAACGAGTAAATCATATACTGTTACAAATCTAGTTCATAACTCACACAAATTCCATCTTTATTATTCTCGTTTTTTAAAAATCCTTTTGAATTCTCTTATGGTAACGTACTAGGACTCCTGCAGCCTTTACCGCTCTTTCTACCTCTGAAAATACGGGAATCTTCAGTTGGTATAATCCATTAACCACTCGTTCATATGACTCATTTTCAATTTGGATACATGCTGCTATAATTGGCTTTAACCCCTTCTCTGCAGATTTCTGAAAGGCTCTTTTCACATCAAATTCGATTTCTTTCATGAGTTCAAGTACCAGAATTATAATGTCTACATTTTCGTCCTCAAGAAGAGCCTCTACCGCAGCTTTGTGCTTATTTCCAACTTCTACTCCGTCAAGGTGGTTAGGAGGCCAGTAGTCAACAGGATTGATAGTTTTTGCCCGCTCATTTAACACCTTTGCCTTTAAGGTCTTTACGGTGATTGGATTGAGTTCAGAGAGCTTTAATCCGTTTTTTTCTAATAAGCGTAAAGCTAAATCGATGGCGCCCGAAGAGGGGCCAATTATGGCAACTCGATTACCCGCAGGTTTGGGGGAATGAATGAAAATCTTGGCTAGTTCAAATATTTCATTATAAAAGGATGCACAGATAGCTCCCGCTTCAAGAAGTTCCTTCCTTCTCTCCTCTGGACAATGCATAACTACCGGCTTCCTTTTGGAAACCTCTCTTATGGTGTCCACTATCTCATCAGTGATATTTCTAAAATAAGCTGTGATAACCTTAGTTGAAGAATCCTGAGCGAAAAATCTGAGAAGCTCTGCCTCGTTAACATCACAAGTGTTTCCCAAATGGACAATTTTATTGAATCTCAAATCGTTTGGCTGCCACCATCCAAGACCCCCAGCCAGGCCACCGCTCTGTCCAATAAAACTTACCTCTCCCGCTTTAAAGCTTCTAACCGGAGTTAGGGTTGTAGCGAAACGTTCCTCGTAATTTATTAAACCTATAGTGTTAGGGCCGATAAGCCTCAGATTATTCTCTTTAGCTATTCGAATAAGCATCTCTTCTCTCTCACTGCCCTCCCCATTGTATTCCGAAAAGCCAGATGACTGTAATATTATGTTCTTCACCCCTTTTCTCGCCAACTCTTCAACAGCATCAACCACTAAATCTGGGGATAAAACAACAATCGCGGTTTCCGGAACCTCTGGAACCTCTTTAACATTTTTAAAAGTAGGAAAGCCCAAAATACCATCCCTTGTAGGGTGAACAATGAAGACTTTACCTCTATAGCCCAGCTCGATTATGTTTTTTAAAATCTGATTTCCAAACTTTCCGGGATGCCCTGAGGCACCAAGAATTACAATGCTCCTAGGATTAAAGAAATATTACTCATCTTCATTTTCATCCCCTACACACGAACGCCTCTAAGATGCTGGAACACGCTCCGCAACGGACGCATCCTGCAAGATTCCTTGAAGGGTCAAGATTATAATCAGCTAAAATCCCAGCAACCTTCTCATAGAGAGGTACCATTCTACTTGCACTCGGCGGATCGCGGTTCTCAAATTCGCTTCCCAAAATTGGTCTGAAGGGAACCAGAAAAGGAATCACTCCCAAACTGGCAACCATTTCCGCACCCTCTAGTATGCTATTGTCATCCTCGCCCAAACCCGCAATAACATAAGTACTAACCTGTGCTTCTCCAAAAAGCTCTACAGCTTTTCTCCACGCGCTTAAATACTCCTCAAAACTGACCTCAGCCTTGCCCGGACATACACTTTTCAAAACCCCCCGATCAAAGTTTTCAATATGGATTCCCACAGTGTCAGCACCAACATTTGCTAATAACTCCAAGTAATTACCCTCGGGAGGCTCGAGCTGTACATGAACAGGAATCTCGTAACGATCCTTTAGTTCCTTAGTTGCTTCTGCTAGAAGTTTAGCTCCTCTATCCTTTGTACTTGGAGTACCTGTGGTTAATGTGATGTGTTTACAAACATCTTCCTCAATCGCAGCTCCTACTACCTCAACCAAATCCTTGGGAGGTTTTCTTGGAACTGTGGAGCCGGTTCTGAGTGAATTTTCAATTCCGCAAAACTTACAACCGTTGCCAGTGGACCAGTGAACGCAGCTCTGAAGAAGGGTTGTTGCCACACAATCTCTGCCATGTAGAAGCGCAATCTTGTACATTGGGTATCCACTTGGTGTTTTCAGAGAGTAAAACTTGGGAGTATTAATTAATTCTACGTCGGTGATCTTCTCTCCATTTTTAAAGAGAGACCAGCCAGAATCAAATCTCTTTAAAGTAATATCCGATTTATTAACAAAGTGAGGCCATAAAGGAGCATTAACCACAGAATTATCGGGCAAAACCAGGTATCTTCCACCAGCCGGGCCAGCCCCACTTTTTCTTCCTTTCTCGATATTGTTTTCTGCTTTGATTCCTTTGCACAAAATTTCCGTTTTTAAATTGACCAAATTCAAGGGATTCCCCGGCTTTTTGTTAACGAAATTTTCGGCAACGAAATAAGGCTCTCTAAACATATATACCTTTCCTAAGATTAAGACATAAAGCAACTTTCAAAAATATTTTGAGAATGTAGCGGTGTTTTACGGAATCTATTAAACTACTTAGAAATAACCTTTCAAATTGGACCTATACAAAAGATAGAAATACTGAGACTTATTTCTAACTATTTGAGATTTAAATCCATGAAGAAGGAATTTAAAGTGGTAACAGAATTAAAAGAAGAAAGCTTTAAAGAATTCGTTTCATCAAACCGTATCGCCATTATAGATTTTTCAGCAACTTGGTGTGCACCCTGTAGAATTCAAGGCAAGGTCCTAGAAGGTATCGCGTCTGAATTAGGGGATAAAGTTGCGATAGCAAAAGTGGATGTTGACCAAAACCCGAACATTGCAAGAGAATTCAATATATATGCTGTGCCTTCACTAATCTTTTTCCGCAAAGGAAAACTAGTGGTCTTCAACGAAGAAAATGTGGAAGAAGCCGCTACAGAATCAGATGAAGCCTCGATAGAATCGTCAAAATTGGTGGGAGTTCAGAGCGAAGAAGTACTCAAAAAAGTCATAGAACTCTTAGACGCCGCTGAGGACTTCAACCCCGCTCGCCCTTAGCAATGGGAGAGCCAGACTTATACTATCTCCGCCACCATGTCCATGGCCAGACGTACGTCCAGGTATCAGGTCCCGACGGCCAGGCCTCGACATTGCCAGCATTGTCTGTGGCCCGGGAACGGAAGCTATACATGTGGCCTCGCTGGCCATAGAACTCGTCCGAAGTAGCTGTCGTACATGTCTGCCAGCTCTGCCAGGGGCC
>DXJA01000238.1 GCA_019056875.1 Candidatus Jordarchaeum madagascarense | reverse complement strand
GTTAATCATGGCAGCGTAGGCGAAGAGGCATGCAGGAAACAAGGAAAATCCGAAACCAAAACAGGCGAAACCCTAATTAACAAAACCTAAAAAATCGAACGAATCTACATCGCCATCTTTTAGACAAGGAAAATTTTGAAATCGATTACTCGAAAGGTGTTCTTAGCGTTAAGGTACCTGACTGTATGTGGCTCGACATACTTAACTTCGGAAAATCCCAGGGGTACAAGACTTGCGCGTTATGTGGTCACAGTATTTTTGCAGCGGCTATGATTAGCACAATGGATGTAGGTGAGGTTTTAGACATCCAAGTAGAAAACAAGGAAAATGTTTGCAACATTAAATTTACAATCCAAGAAAAATAGTGGCACTCCAAAAAGAGATTAACAAACTTCCTATTTTTTTTCCATTTTTTTCGAAAGATTAATTAGAATTCTGAAGTGCCTTGCATGAACTAATTAAAGAGAGTTTTAATCCTAACTTGCCTTCAGGATAGTTGCTGTCTATTTGGTGTTAGAAAAGTTCCATAATATTACTGATTGTTTGTTCTAAAAAAATCAGTTAACGAAAATTTTATGGTTTTCTTTTATTTTTTACTTGGAAAGATATATAATCTTTTAATTGCATTAATACATCATAAGGTGAGCATCGAAGGGAAAGCATAGCTGTTAACCCCTCAAAAAAATTAAAATAATTTATTGTGAAACTCTGCGGTTTTAAAAGGATTGAAAAATGGTTACCGTTTTTGATGGAAGATGATTTCAATGGATTCGAAAAGTGTACCCAAATTTGTTTATGAGAGCGAGTCTCAGAAAATGGGTTTGTTCGCGAATGTTGTCGGAATAACGTTTTCTACCTTTACTGTAAATTTCGATTTCGCCCTTCAAGCTGGAGACGAGGAAACAGCACGTGTGGTAGCAGGTTTGGTCATGAATCCTGCAGATGCAAAGGCTTTCTTTAAAAATTTCAAGGAAAGCCTGAAAAAATTCGAAAAAAAGTTCGGAAAAATAAAGCCTGCCAGTAAAAAGTAGCAAAATTAAAAATCAAGACGAGTTTCCAGAACAATTCTCTAGCTTCATTATTTTTTTAAGATTTTCTCATAAACGTAAAACGGGAGTTCTCTCATAGGAAATATACTTGTCCAACTCGTTTGTATTGACGCTTTTCATAGAGTCTTAATGCTCGTGGATTACCACTGTAAGCATCTAATCTTATACTGGTATACCCATTATCGATAGCATAGTTTTCAGCATAATTTATTAGGTTTCTTCCAATTCCTTGCTTTTGAAATATCGGATTTACTGCTAATCTGTGTATCACTAAAATTCTACCATGTGGAGTTGACCAATTAAGTCTATTATATTCAGGAGGTTGCTCTTCATTCAATGAAATGATTCCTAAAACTGCATGATTTTTCTTCAGAATATACATGGATCCTCTTTCAATATCGTCTTGAATTATCTCTCTAGGGGGATAATAGTCGTTCCACCGATTAATCCCTTGGGATTCCATATTTTTTATACAATCTTTGACGAGATTCATAATTCTATCAATATCATTTTCTTCAGCTAAAGTTATTCTCACTGCAAACAACTCCAGTGGACTACTTGCATAAGGACAATAAATGCTCCAATTAGAGTTTTAAATGTTAATTCCCCGAGGGTGTCCCATAATTCTGTTAGTTTCTCTTGATGCGCTTGGGTAAAACCAAGCCACAACAAACGAGACGCCACCAAAATTGCACGCGTAAAACTACGACGCTAGGGTACCTACCCAAAGAGAAAAGTTAAGCTCTGTTTTCCTAGATTTTTTTGCTAGTTAGCCTTAACCATATTTTCAAGCTACAAAATCGATTTAAGTTATGGATACGGTTTTAGTGTTGTGATGTGATTGAAATTCACTAATGCGAATCTTTCTAGAGAGGAGATTCTTGAAAAGCTGGGCAATGTGCATTTAATAGAAGTTTACAGAGAATTGGGCGTAGCTGTGGTATACCTTTATGGGAGCTACGCTAGGGAGGAACCGTCCCCATTTAGTGATGTTGATATCGGGGTCATTCTGGCTGAGGATGTTCCCAGAGAAAAGTATCTCCATGTTAAACTTGAGTTGATGGATAGAATCTCAAAAATTCTTAAACATCCAAAGGTTGAAGTTAGGGTTCTAAACGAGACTCCTGTGGTTTTTAGGTATGAGGTTGTTAGAGATGGGTGTTTGGCTTACTGCTCTGATGAGGATATGAGAGTAGATTTTGAAGCGGGCACAATGATGGAGTACTTCGACTTTAAATACGTACTTGACGAGTACTACCACCATCTTATGAAAAGAATCGAGGAGGGAAGGATGACTGACTAACCCAGAGGTAGTTAAAGCTAAACTGTCGAAACTCCAACAGTATTTAAAAATTCTAAAGCACATCTCTAGGTACAAACTTGAAGAGTTTAAATCAAATCCTGAACATTATGGGAGCGCTGAGCGATTTCTTCAACTTGCAATCGAGTGCTGTATCGACGTTGGAAGCCACATAATCGCTTCCGAGGGGCTTCGTAGACCTGAAGACTATGCAGATGTCTTCAGAGTACTAGGAGAAAACAACGTAATACCTGAAGAGTTTGCGTCTCAACTCATCAAAATGGCTAGGTTCCGAAACCTGCTCGTTCATATATACCTAGAAATAGATCTCGACCATGTTTACGACATATTGAAGAACAACCTTGGAGATTTGGAAAAATTCGCCAAGCACATCTCAAACTATATAAAAGAAGACTAGTGAAAAATAAGAGGTTGAACGTAAGGAAGTATACTCAGATGTCTAAGCGATCCGCCCCCTTGGTTTTTAAATCAGTAATTATGTGTTTTATAGACAATCTTGAATAATTGTGATTATGTTTTTATTTTTCGTTTGCTATATTATTTTTTTAACATCTTCAAAAAAGGAAAAACATAATAAACTTGATAATTTCGTTTTACAAAGAATTCAGAAAAAATAATTCCTGTTTGTGGGTGACTCCTTTGACCTCTATTTTCGTGTTCGGCCTTCTGCCTGAATCGCCCGGTAAAACACTTACTAGCAGAGCTATTGTACGGGGCTTAATCAACAGAGGTTTAGGTGTGGGTGTTTTTAAACCCCGCTCGGGCCATAATTACTGGTATCAGTACGACGCTTTTCTGAAGTGTAGGGAGGAGAGCCAATTATTCTGTGAGGATATTATGAAGCTGACGGAGGCCCGCGGTGGAGATACTTTGCCATACGTTTTAACAAATCCCGTTGATGCGCTTATGACCCCCCTCAAAATAGACAACTATCTATTTGGAAAGAATTGGAACCAATTCTATATCGATGATTACCCTACCTTCACCCATCTGGTAATGGAGAGATACACTATTTACGATTCAGATATCATCAATAACATTATCTGCATCAATTCGGTCGGAATCAAAGATGTGCTGTTTTCAGAGGAAACTTTCGTGAAGGATGTTATAGGTAAAGCCTCTGAAACTATTCAAATCGACTCATTAGAAAAGTGGAATCAAGTATACGAGAACCTCTCATCTAAAGCGATACTAAGTTGTTACAGAAAAGTCTGCGAAGAACATGGAAATGTGTTAATTGAGGGATATAATGATGCGGTTTGCCCTAATCCCGACCTTAATTACGATCTGGTTATTGGCGTTGCCCCCGGAATCACAATTTTCTATGAGCCGGAGCGATTCTCCCAGATTATCAAATTTATGAAAGACTCGGGGAGGGATCCCCTAAGCTTAAGGGCTGAAAACATACTGGAATACTCTAAGAATATTAAAACCATCCGGGTGCCTTCCCTAGTTTCAGAAGAAAAAAAGGACATCGACATCCTAAGTAAAAAATTAAGCCCAATAGTAGACTATGTTGAAGAAAGATTCAAAGAGAAGGATCACCGAATCTCAGAAGATGTAAAAGTTGAATGATTTTTACCAATAGAGCCAGAAGGAAGTTATCAAACTAAAAATTTTACACTGGCTTTCAAAAGTGGGTATTCATGTCGATTTCCAAATCTCTTTTGAGACTTTCTTTCAGTAGAATCTTTCAATATTCTTTCCAAAAAATAAAAAAATAATTTGGTGATAAGAGCCTCTAATCTAGCACCTCATACCAGGACTTTTTGGAAATACCCTTCCTTAATTTCTCAATGGTAGTCTAGGATTTGTGGTGAGTTTTTTTGAGGAGGGCGTATAGATATCTTTTATTTTTTTTCAGGTCTAATGGCGCGTAGGAGGTCTTCTAAGAAGTCATTACGGTGGTCCAATATTTTGACTGGATCTTCAACAGTTATTCTGAAACGGTATAACAAATTCCAATCTATTTTCCAGATATGATAACTTGGTCTGTACCCAAAAACTTTTATCCACTTTTCAGTAACTTTATCAAACCTGCTTTCCAGTTTTTCCTGGTCAAAATCATCGAATCGAACTACCACCTCAAAAATGTAACCATACAGTTTATCCGCAATAATGGATTCTGTGATTTCTTCCACTTTTTTTCTTAAAAATAATCTTCTTGCTCGACTAGATTTTTTTGTTTGTACCGCTAATTCTTCAGGTTCTGGGGTCTTCTTTTTTTTCCTAGCTTTCTCGTCTTCAAATTCGTAGAACCTTTCTCTTATCCTATAATTAATTATTGGATTGTTAAGAACCGTTTGGTTGGGCAAGACCGCAAAAAATCTACCTGGAGTGTAAATTGTGGTATAGTTGATCGATAACTCTTCAACTATTCCCTCAACATCTCCTATTTTAACGTAGTCACCAACTGCAAAGGGTCTTGTGATTAAAAGGTAGATTCCAGCAACAACATTGGTGAGTGAGAAAGATATGAATAGTGCAATTGCTGTTGCTAACGAGGCAGTTAAAGCCACCAATAGCTCTGAAGGAACAAGGACACCAAACAAGGGCAAAGCAGCCGTAACAGCTATAACAACCATAATCAATCTGACTACAATTATAAGATTGTTTGCAGCAGACTTGGGTAGATTCAATCTCACAACGGTTCTCCTAGCAACCCATGAAATGACCCGTTCAACTACTATCAATCCTGCGATAAGTATTAAGAACCCCCAAAAGCTCGGAGTAGATGGGAGATCCCAGTAGCTTTGGGGTATCCCGAATATTACGTATAGGGGTATAAACATCTGCAAAGAGCCTACCTCCCAAGTTTGTCTTTATTAAAAGGTTAGAAGAATTCAGACTTAAATAATTTACCACAGGCAATCGGTTGGGTTGGTACAAAACTGATTTTAGTTTTGAATGCTTTTCAGGTTAGGTGGAGGGTGATGGGGAATGAAATTACGAAGCCGAATCTGTCTAGGGAGCGGATTCTTGATGGGCGGGGACGTGTCAAATGTACAAATCTAGCAGAAGGCGAATACTCTGGAAATAATTTTGAATGGAAAATAACCAACTGTATGTACCAGGAACTAGCCGACTACGGAAAATCCTTGGGATACAACACTTGCCCCATATGTATTTCAGCCCTCATTGCATCAGGGCTTATAGGTGCTATGGGTCTAGGTGAAGTTGGAAATATTAATGTGGAAAAAAAGAGAAAGTATGCACCTACGAGCTGAAAATTCTTTGAAAATACGAAGTTTAAAGAAGTAATAATTGAAAACTCTCTCTTTTTTATAAGTTTTCATATGCTGATGATTGTGCTACATTAGACCCGATCACATTACTAGCTAATATGCCTCTTAAATCTGAATGATTTGGCTTCTAAAAGAAAAAATAAACTTTAAAACGCGAAATAGAGTATAATATAAGACCATAGTTTGACGGCGAAATATTATCCATTTTCCGAAGAGAAGAGGCTTATTTCTTCTAATTCTCTTTTTTCCCAAATTTTGTATATTTATGAGCTTTAATCTTCAAAGTAATCATCTTCGGCTGTTTGCACGGAGGTGGTGTCTGTGTGTGGTTTGTATTTTCTTTTCCAAGGTTTTTCCTCTCTGCCCTCCATGAAAGCGGCTTCTGCCCAGGTGATCTCGTCGTCTTCTAACATTTTCTCCCGCTGCTCATCGTCGTAAATATTCTCAGTTTCTCGCTCGTATTTCCGATGCGTTTCATCCTCTTCGAATATTTTTCTTTTATCTCTTTCTTTTTTTTGCAAATATATCGCCAAGTGAAAAAATGGTTTGTCGCTTAAAAATATATTTCATAAAAGGAATTTTTCACAAAAAAACAACCATTATGGGAGGTAAAAAGATTAGAAAAATAGGTTGAACTTGAATTTAGATTCATTAAGATTAATCGATGATTTTAAATATTAGAT
>DXJA01000237.1 GCA_019056875.1 Candidatus Jordarchaeum madagascarense | reverse complement strand
AAACCCTAATTAACAAAACCTAAAAAATCGAACGAATCTACATCGCCGGAATCGAACGAAACTACATCGCCCCCACCAACAAAATAAATTACATAATACCGGTATAATCGCCAGTAATCCCCACAACAACCCAAAAAAGAAAACAAAAATCAAAAATCAAAAAAATAATAAAAAAAGGGGGATTAGATTTAGGATTAGGTTTAGATGATTCCGCCAAAGTACGCCGGCAAGTAGTAGAGCGCCTCAGCAGCCCTGTTCGCGAGATCGTAAAGCACACCCGGGAACAAGCCGAACACAACGCAAGCCGCCGCTAGCAGCACAATAGCCACAAGCATCCACACTGGTGCCCTCTTCTTCTCGAGCGCCTTAACCTTCGCAGACTCCTTACCGAACCACACGATCTGAATCAAACGCAGATAGTATATAGCCGAGAAGCCACTAGCAATCACCGCCACCAACGCCAGAGTAACCCAGACCGCACCATTCATAGTGAACGGCGCAAGCTGGATCGGAGCAAGAATCAAAAGAAGCTTCGACCAGAACCCGTTAAACGGCGGCAAACCTATAAGCGCCAGAGCACCAATCGCCAAGCTGACACTCGTTAAGGGCAACTTCTTCCCAATGCCAGAAATATCATCCAGCATCCGCGAACCTATAATATGTAAGTATGCTCCCGCACACAAGAAGAGAAGCCCCTTCATCATAGCGTGATTAACGACGTGGAAGAACGACGCCGAGAACCCCAGAAAAGTACCACACGAAAACCCGATCAAAATGTAGCCAATGTTCAGAATACTGCTATACGCGAGCAGACGCTTAAGATCCCTCTGAAGCAAAGCCATAACGTTAGCCACAACCATGGTAATCATAGCCAAAACGACGAGAGCGTAGTTCCAGTCAAACGGATACGGAAACCCCGGAAAAGCATACGGAAACAGGTCCAGAACCGGGAAATCCGTGGGCAACCAAGCCAACCAGAAAGGCAAAGACTGCGTCGGAAACAAAACCACCAAGCTCCGAATCAAAGCATAGACACCCGACGCGATCACCACACCCGACAGCATAGCACTCATACCACTCGGAGCAGCAGGATGCGCATCAGGCAGCCAAAAATGAAATGGTGCTATGGCTGATTCGATGCCGAAGCCTGCTATGAGTAGTGTGATGATTAGGTAGAACATTGGTGTAGCCATGGAGAACTGCAGCATGGTGATCCAAGACGTCTGAAACAGGTTGATTAGGGTACCAACGTAGGCAAAGTTCAGTGTGCCAGTGTAGCCGTAAATATACGACATTGCAAAGAGAATCAAAGTGCTTCCCACAGCCACCATTAGCAGGTACTTGAAACCGGCCTCCACAGGCTCCCACTTCTCTTTCCGGAATCCGACCAGAACGAAGGCGCAGATGCTCATGATTTCGAAGAACACGAACAGTGTGAACAGGTCGCCTGCAAAAGCTATGCCGTTGAGAGCCCCAACCATCACCAGAAGCAAAGCGTAGTACTTCGTTTTGCCAGTGTCGTGCTCCATGTAGTTTATGGAGTAGATGCACACCAGCAGCCCGAGACCGGTGAAAGCCGCTGCCATAAGTAGGCTTAGGAAGTCCACCGCGAAGACTGAGCCGGTGGGTGGAGCTGTAAGAAATGCTAGAGGCCCATAACCAGTGCCCCAGAGCAGATCCACGAGAACCGTTAGTGCGAATCCACCAGGCATGTATTCAAAGTAGAAGGTCGGTGCAAAATACACGCCCCACACGTAGAGTGTGAAGTCTGACACGAGTTTTAGAACGTTCAGGTCCATGTACAATTGGTAGATGACGAATGCGCTGGCTGCAAATCCTAAGACGGCAATGATTTCCCTGATTCTTTGAAGCCTGCCTCCGGCTACTCTCTCGAATAGGGAGCCCGCTCCAAGAACCAGTATCGCGGTTACAATCGGAATTATTATCGGGTATAACAGGTTGATGTCGCTTATCATTTTACAAGCCTCCTAATACAGCGAGTATCTGCTGATATCCGTAGAATGGCGCTAATATCTGACTGGTAATCGGTGCAAAGTACTGAGTGGCAATCGCTGGCGCAATACCCAGCACCAGGATGAAAGCCGCCAAAACCACTATAGGAGCCACCAAGCCCCGTGGGGCCTTCACCTTCTCAAGCCCCGCCTTAAGTGGCCCAAAGAATATTCTCCGAATCGCCCACAGGTAATAGCCAAGCGTGATAGCTGTAGCCACCAGTAAGAGTGCAGTAAGCAAATACTGAGTCGCCATCGAACCACCCGCGAAAATCATCCACTCACTGGAGAAACCCAACAGGGGCGGAACACCCGCCACCGACAGGCCAGCAATGGTTGCAATCGCGGCGGTCGCCGGCATCTTCTCCGATAATCCTCCGAGTTTATCAAAGTCTAAGGTGCCAGTAGCTTTCAATATGATTCCGGCAACCATGAACCACACACCCATACAGATGCCGTGGTTCAAAATGTGCAAGAGGGAACCGTTGACACCCAGCACCGAAACCATAGCAAAACCGAAAAGAATGTATCCCATTTGGCTTAGGGATGAGTATGCTAGCATTTTCTTTAGGTTCTTTTGTGTTAGTGCCATGATTCCGCCGTAGGCTGCGGTGACCAGTCCGATTATTGCTAGGCTTACTTGGAGTGTTTGTAGTGAGGGTCCCATGTAGATTACTAGGAATCTTGCGATACCGTAGGCTGCGGTTTTGGTCATGGCTGCGCTGAGTAGTAGGACGACGGGTATTGGTGCTTCCATGTAGGTATCTGGTAACCAGGTGTGTAGTGGAAATAGTGCCATTTTGACGGCGAAGCCGATGAAGATTAGTACTGCGGGTATGACTAGTATTAGTCCGGTTAGGAACAGGCTTAGCCACTGGTTGAATGTTGCTCCTAAGGGTATTAACGTGCCGAGGAAGGTTGCATATGCGTTTTGTGCGGTTGCTAGGTTGAGGGTCATTTGTTGGAAGTCGAATGTGTTGAGGGTTACGCCCATCATGAATATTCCTACGAACATGATTACGCTGCCGAAGGTGGTCCAGAGGAAGTATTTGAGTGCGGTTCGGCTTTTGTTCTCGGTTAGTCCGAACTGGTTCACCAGTATGTACGATGGTATTAGCATTACTTCCCAGAAGATGAAGAATTCTATGACTGTGGTTGCTAGTAGTACTCCGAGCATGCCGCCGATGAAGAAGAGCATGTTTCCGAAGAAGCTTCCCGGGTTCTCTACGTCTTTCATGTAGAAGGCGCAGAAGAACATTACGGCGGCGCCTAGTCCGGAGATGAGCATGGCTATGGGGTAGCTTAGTCCGTCGGCGATGAGGCCCGCGTTGAGGGAGAGGTTTCCTAAGGTGTTGCCTAGGGGGTCGATTGATAGTAACGCTAGGTAGGGTGCGTCGGGAATTACGTTGTAAGCGTGGTACATGGGGAATACTATTGCTCGGTCGAAGTTGTTCCATATCCATGGAATCGTGCTTAAGGATGTTGTGAATGGGTAGAGTTGTACGTTGAATTTTAATGCGTATCCTGTTACTTGGGTTGCGTATACGAAGCTGTAGGTCCATGTTGTGGGGTCTAGTGTTACTGTTAGGGATATGGCGTAGGGGTCTAGTAGCGTTATTCCTATGTGTATTAGGAGTGCTGCTGAGGTTCCTGCGGCTAGGAAGGCTAGCCATCTTGCGGCTCTGCCGGATTTCTTTCCGATTAGGTATACTATTGGTCCCATTATCAGTAATACTGCTATTGAAGCGAGGAGTTCGTAGCTTGTTAACATGTCGTTTATCATTTTTTCATTCCTCCTACCATAGTGCAAATATTGCTATGAGTAGCGCCACTCCTACTATGATCATTAGTATGTTGACGAAGGCTACTCCGGTCTGTGTTTTTCGGAATTTGTCGCTGACCAGTATGGTCACCTTTGCGCTGGCGTAGTTGAATCCGTCCAGAACCTTGACTTCCAGGTTTCTGTAGAGCCAAGCGGCTCCCGCGAGGAAACCGTTTACGAAGACTACGTGGTAGAGCTTGTCGATGTACCATCTGTTTACCAGGAATTTCCAGATGGCTCTACCTATGCGGTTGCTGGTTACGTTCTCAGCGATGCCTCTCCGCGATATGTAGTAGTACCATGCGGGCAGGAAGCCCAGCGCGAATAGTCCTAGTGAAAGTAGAATCGGTTGCCAAGCACTGGCCAGTTCCGCTATCCACCCGCTGTAACTGGTCATCTCAAAGTAGTGCCAGTACTCTAGGAGCAGAGCAGCCTCTTCGGTCAGGCCTAAGGGTGCTTCGCTGAAAATCAGTCCTCCGAGAAGGTATGGCTGTACGTGGAAAAGTTCTTGAAAGCTGTGCAAGTAGGTGGTGAATGGTCCTAGGAAGTATTTTCTAAAAACTGGTTCAAACCATCCAGCTAGCAGCGTGCCGCCTGCGAGTAGTGCTAAGGGTATCCACATTACTTTGGGAGCCTCGTGGATTGGGCCCTTTTCTTTTTCGTAGCTTTTGACGTGTTTGCTTTCTGGTCCGTGGAAGGTCAGTCCTAACATGCGGAACGTGTAAAAGGTGGTCATCGCAATCACGATGCCCGCGATGGCGAAGAAAATCCATTGATTGGCATCCACCGCTGTGCCCAGTATCGCCTCTTTGCTGAAGAATCCCGCAAACGCAGGGAATCCCACTAGGGAAAGTGCGCCCACCAAGAAACAGGTGTAGGTGATGGGCATCTTCTTCCTGAGCCCACCCATCTCAAACATGTCCTTGGTCATGACAGCGTGAAGAACCGCTCCCGCACCAAGGAACAACAAGGCTTTGAAGATGGCGTGAGACATTAGATGGAAGGTGCCGGAAAGGAATCCCATAGCGGATATGGCGGAGATTCCAGCGACTCCGAGGGCGAGCATCATGTATCCAATTTGCGACATAGTGGAGTAGGCGAGTACTTTTTTGATTTCTCTGGCTACTATGCCCATGCTTGCTGTTAGGAAGGCTGTGAATGCGCCTATGCCTGCGACTGTTATGAAGAATGTTTGTACTCCGGATTGGACTACTATGTAGAGGAGGAACCATTGGGGGGCGGTTATGTTGAGCCCGTATAGTTGATAAATGGTGGGGTTTGCTACTAGTGTTTGTAGTAGTTGTGGTACTCCGAAGAATATTGGTAGCATTCTGGCTACTAGGTATACACCTGCCTTGACCATGGTGGCAGCGTGTATGAGGGCTGAGACTGTTGTGGGTCCAGCCATGGCTTCTGGTAACCATACGTCGAGTGGGAACTGTGCTGATTTTGCTACTGGGCCGCCGAAGAATAGTATGGCGACTGCGGGTAGCATTCCTCTTATGGCTAGGTCGGATACCCAACCGATTCCATTATTTGTGAGGCCTATTAGGGGATTAGCGTATTGTATTGCTGCGTTTTGCTGTAGTACGGTGAAGTTGAATGTGCCTGCGATGAAGAAGATGATTACGATTGCGATTAGTAGTGCTACGTCGCCGACTTTTGTGGTTATGAATGCTTTCATGCCGCTGTAGGCGTTGTATTCTCCTTCTGTTACGTAGTCTGGGACTGGGCTTTTTTCTTTGGCTTTGTGCCAGAAGCCGATTAGGCCCCAGCTGCAGAGGCCTACTATTTCCCATCCTATGAACATTTGGATGAGGTTGTCTGATATGCATAGGAAGATCATGCCGCCGATGAAGAAGTTCATGAAGAACCAGTATCTTGTGAGGTCTCGTTCTCCGTGCATGTAGCCCCAGGAGAAGACCATTATTAGGAAGCCTATGCATGCGGTTACGTTTGCCATGAACACGCTTAGGGGGTCAACCAGTACTCCTGCGTATAGTCCTTGTGGTAACCAGGTTCCGAGTGGTGCCGGTGGGTTTAGGGGGATGTTCGGTATCCAGAGTTGGGTCCAGTCGTAGGGTACTATTGACATCCACTTTACTACTATTGGGATGTTTACTGGTGTTCCGAGGATTGTTCCGGATAATGTTTGTGTGATGTCCCAGGGGTATGGGCTTGTTCCGATTAGTATTTGTGGTTGGGGTAGTGTGATGTATCCGGCCCATATGTCGGGGATCATGGATATGGCGATTACTGCTGCTGCGCCTGCGAATAGTATGGCGCATACGTCTCTGACTTTGGGGTGGATTTTGCTAAAAACTGGTGTTAGGATTGCTCCTAACATGGGAATTATCCAAACAAGCCAAGGTGCATATGGTATCATCATTTTTCATTCCTACCATTTTAGTTTTCTCATTTTTTGTGAGTCTAGGTGACCGTAGTGTTTGTAGAGGTTCACAATGAAGGACAAAGCTACTGCAACGACGCAACCGCCAAGGACGATGGATATTATGACGAATACGTGTGCTAGGGGGTCCACGTATAGTGGTGTGTAAAAGTTTGCTGTTAGTGATCCGAGGAGGTATATTTGCCAGGTGTTTGTGATTCCGAAATAGTTGAAAACGCTGATTATGTCAAGCGCCCACTGGTTGAACCATCGGTAAGCCGAGAATGCTATAAAGTTTAGATGAGCTGCTGCGACTAGGATTTCTACACCGATTACTAGTTTTATGACGTTTCTCTTGGTGGCGACGCAGTAAAGCCCTACTCCGTAGAGTAGAGCGGCGCCTACCAGATAGATTGTGGGGGATATGGGTAACGCCATTATTCTTCAGCTCCTTTTTCTTGTTCGGGTTCTTCTCGGAGCAGGATTGATGCTCCGATTCCCGTGGCGACAATTACTATAGCTAGGGCCATTGTGTCGATTAGTCTGTTGGACCATAGGTATTGGCCTTCAAAGAAGGCTATTTGCCACACTGGGATGGGTGTTGGGACGCTGCCGATTGTGCTGGTGAAGAGCGTTAGGTAGAATGGGTAAAAGGTGCCGGGAGTCAGCCAGAATACTTTGAGTACTGTGGCTACTACAACGGCTGCAAAGATTATGCCAGCAGCCATTCTTATTGCTTTTAATAATTTTCTGTCTATGTCCATGTTTACTCACTCTCTCTTGCTTTTCTTGTGAAGCTTACTGTGACTAGTAGGAGTACTACTATTGCTCCCGCGTAGATGAGCCACTGGAACACTGCCACCCAAGGTGCGTAGAGTAAATAGAATACAACCCCTAAGATGAAGTTCATCAAGGCAAACGCTATGATTGTATGATCGAGTCTTTTTAGTTCCACAGCGATGACAGCGAAGATTATTGCTAGTGCTATAAGAACAATGTGAATAATAGTAGGATCTATCATTCAAGTCGCCTCTCTTATGATGTAACTCACTTACTTTTTTGTTTGTTTTAAAACGGTCTAGTGTTGATTTAATGTTATATTTAACTCTTACGTGCCGAAAACACTAAAAAAAGCCCTGCAAAGGGGGTGTAAATTAAAAGAAATGGTTATATAAATTCTATTTTTGGGAATAGCCATAATTTTGTTTATTATTTTTAATTAAATATGGAAAAAATAATTTCAGAAAAAACCAATTGTTGTCATGAGAAATTAGTATGGTAGCGGCACCACATTGCGGTGTGGAATGTTCTCTACGGACTCCCATAGTAAGGGTTTATCCCCGATCATAACTGCCGCTTAAACTTCGAGTATTTTTGCCTTACTGATGTCAACTTTTCCAGACCCCTCTTTCACTTTGCCTATTTCGTAATGATTCACGGATCTCTTTTCCAGTTCTGATTCCAAACTTTCCTTTTCGTCTTCTGAAGTAATCAGAATCATTCCACCAGCCGTCTCCGCTGACTCACCAGACTCGAGACCGTATCCAAAAAGTTCCGAAACCTCTAAAGTTCCTTGGATAATGGGAAGGGTGTGAATATCTATGTCAACCTTGCTGCTCCTTGCTATTTCTTGTGAGTGCCCAAGAAGACCGAATCCGGTAACATCAGTCGAAGCATGGAGTTTCACTGCCCCCATAGCCTCGGCCACTGGCTTATTTGTGGTGGTCATTATTTCAATCCCTTTTTTGATTATCTCTTCCGCCTCCTTTCGGGACAGTAATCCAAGTATTTGCTCTGCCACGCTGGGGTCCTGGAGTCCTCTATAGACAGCCATCGCGGGTTGTGTACCCAGAGGTTTGGTAAGTAGTACTATGTCGTTGGGTTCCGCGTTTTTGTGAGACACTATCTGGCCTGGGTGAGCTATTCCCGTGGCTACGCCTCCGATTAGGGGCCAGGGATTTAGTATGGTGTGACCGCCGATTATGGTGGTGGTACCCAATTCGTCTAGCAAATCGTTTATACCTCGGAGCATGTCTTCCGCTATTTTAATAGGCATGTTTTCGGGAATGCCGAGTATTGCTAGGAAGCTCACTATATCGGTTGCGCCTATTGCTTATGCATGTAAATCGGTTAGATTTACACTATACACATCGTTGGTGACGTTTACAGCGGCGATTTTTCCCTGAATATATGGATCATCAACATTTGGAGTTATGTAATCCACAGTTTCAATGAGCACCAAATCGTTTCGGATTTTGATTACTGCTGCGTCTTCCCCGATTCCTCCTAGCACTCTTCCCGAGGGGTCTCTTCTGACTCCGACTTTTTCTAGGAGTTTGTGCAGTTCGGTTTGAGGTAGTTTACATGATCATCCATGAAGCGTTACTGCCTTTGTTAACCGGTAATTCTCCAGTGGTTAACACCTCCACTCTTGGTTTAGCGTTTCTTAAGAGCACGCTATCTAAGCAAACATCGTAAAAACTTAAAAATATTATGAAATTTAAACATTATTATTAATTTTTTTAATATATTTTATTTTTTGATGGGGACAGTGAATAGTTTTTAATATTTCGTAAACATTAACTATTTTTCGAAAAAGCAATTGGGGGCAATCGGGTAATACCAAAAATCAAAAATTAAAGCCAAATAGATCTGAAACGAAAATACGGAGTCTAGTATTTGAGTATTAAACCCTTACAAGCGGGTGTGTCAAAGTCAATTAGTCTGTAACCTACAGGCACATCTGAAAGCTTAAGAATACCTGAACAATTCATTTTCAGAACCCAGCAGAAAGGTGGCCCATCGCCTCTTAAAAGCCTCCCTGCCTGAACTGTTCTACAACACTCCTTGTATATACAATCACTAACCACCGCGTATAGAGCATCAGAGTCTATTTATTGGTAGGAGGTAGGAACATCAAGTCTAATGGATATAAGATACTCTAAAAATTTTTGTGCAGCCTCAAGAATTTCAGAAACCTCAAAAGGCTCCTTCCCGACCAAGCTCGCATCCAGGACCAGCTCAGCAACCTTGTTAAATCCACTCTCCCCTCTTTTTAAAGAGGCTCTGTAATCTCTATCCCCTTCAAGAAGACCATAGAGTATCGCATTCCATGGATCCTCAATTTTCCTCATTATTTGTAGTCCATAATCTCTAAATTTATCAACAGATTCGAAATTGGGAGCTGTTTTCGCCAGTTCTGCTACTTAGATAGTTCCCCATATGTTGTAAAGCTATTTTCATATAGTCCTTACCCAAAATTTTTTGAATCCTACCCGCGATCTGCAAAAACCATTGAACGAGCCAAACCTTATCATATTCTAGCTCGCTCAATTCAGAAACCCAATTTTAGAAGTTTATACCCGTTCCCGAACATTAATTTTATTGTTACTATAGGCCTTTGTCACTTTTTTCTTCAAGACTCTTAATTCTCATCTCAAGTTCTTTAACCACTGATTCAGGATACCAGGTTTCCACCTCTTCCTTCAGGGGCATACCACAACGAGAACAATAATCATTGGAAGAAATGTTGGCCTCCTTACAGCGGGGACAAAGTACTTGTCCCAAAGAGTTATTTCTAACCTCCACGTTTAAACCCGAAACTCTCAGCACCTCACGTACCACCTCCTTTCCCGAAATATGACTGTAAACGCCGGGCATGTTGCTAGTGGGCTTCCATCCGAAAAGTCCCTTCATGGTCTGGTCCGAAAGCTTGGTAGAAAGGTCGGTTGCTCTGATATGTCTCATCAAATGCACATAGGTACGCTTACTTATACCCGCTCTTCTTGCACAGTTTTTCACGATTCTCCAGATGGAGCTTGGTGATAAACGTTCACCGCGGGAACTTGTCCAGAGGGGAGCGTTCTTATTATCTGTTAGAGTGGAGAGATATTCACGCAAAACTCCGGCGCTACTAATCAGAGGGATGCTACGTGTGCCGGTTTTTCCTTCAACACTGAGTTGGAACCCATAATTGACGGATATTACGGAGCCCACATTCAGACCCCAGAGTTCGCCCTTCCTTATTCCCGATTCCAAAAGTAAGCTTAGCAGAGCCCTGTCCCGAAGTGTTTGGGCAGTGTTAATGAGCTTGGAAATCTCATTCTCATCTAGAAGATCCTCCGACTTTATCTTTGTTCTAATGCGGGAGAGCCTGATCCAATCCGCCCTAGAATGCTTCTTGTCCCTATCAAGCCACCGGTAAAAGTTGCGAATACAGACGCGATAAAGTCTTATGGAGGCGTCGGATATTTGACCTTCCTCTCTCCTTTGTTCGAGTTCGCTGAAAAATTTCTTAAGGTCTGCGGATGTTATTTTTTCGAAATCCTTCTTAAGATGAGAAGCCAAAAGGCTTAGTGATTTTTCGTAGTTTTTGAGGGTCACGGATTTAACTTGAGACTCCGCTCTCTTATCGTTTAAAAATTTATTAAGAAGTTCCTCCTGATTACCGTTAAGGATATATTGCTTCTTTCTCATGGGTTTTACCCCTAAGTAATTGGTGTAAAAATGGTTAAAATATATGGGCAAGACCCCTATTTAAAGGTAACATTTCATATTAGTAAATGTTTTTCAGGATAACATTTCATCATATTTTTTCCCTCATTTTCCATTTCCCCACCAAATTTAGTTGAAATTCCCGCAGTTCTTTATTGTAAACCAGTAATGGTTTAAAACCCTCAAGAACAGTAATAAGGTTTGGAGTGATTATTTTAGTAAATTCTACTTCATTGGTTTGGTACTTTTTACATAGTTTATTTAATGATTGTTTTAGAAACCCTCTCTGAGTACTAAATACAGCGTCAACGTAAATTCTCTTCTCATTTTTGTAATATCTTCCAATCAGACATCCACTACTTCTTTCAAAAATTTCAAACATTTCAAAATCTCTGGCCATCTATTCAAACTCCCTGTTAAATTTCTAGTTCAATCATGATACATGTAGAAAGAAGTACACTAAGATACTCAGTGAGTATAATAGGATACCGGATATTATATGTTTAGGTTTCAAGCCACTCACAGCAGGACAGAGAATTATGCTCTAAACATAAACCGTATGAAATAGGGTGAAACGAGAATAGTCAAATGTTGCCTTATAATCTCTTAAATTACTAACAGATGTAATCTGTCGGTTCTTTCCTGGCCGGTTTTTTATCTCTATCCTTATTCAAGATGCTGGTGTGCTTTGTCGTTTGGGTTTAGGAAAATATTTATGCTTTAAAATAACTGACAGATTTGATTTAATTCGATCATTTTTAGTTTTGAAAAAGTTTTCGAGATTACTCATTTTTGAAATTCAAGTACATGTCTTATTTTTAATCAGGTATAGTTAAAATATTCAATATTTCATTCTTGAGAATTATGATTATAGGAAAAGTTCGGATGATTGATAATTATGTTAGAATTAAATTTGGATTTCTCACTTCTTGCTCAAAAGATTTATATCCCCTATTAGCTTCAAATTGTGCAATTAAATTGGAATGGTTGGTTTTAATATTGGATGGTATCGGAGTTGTAGTAGCCATTGCCTTTTCTCTGCTTTATCCTTTGGTCATTTGGCTTCTGGTAAAAAAGTTTAGATATGCACAGGATTCCTCTCGTTACCTTTTTGCAGCGTTCTTACTTGGGGCAGCGGTATTTTACCTGGCGTATCTCAGGAAATTCTATATTATGTTTCTTAGTGGAATAGCTCTGTATGGCGTTGACCTTGTAGCTACCGGTTTTATTGAGGAAGCGGTAAAACTTTTGATTCTAATACTTCCCTTTATAAGGAACAGATTGGATGAGAGAAACGGTGCATTCTATGGATTGGTTGTGGGTTTAGGGTTCGGAGGCGGAGAAGCGATACTAATGCTCTCCTCGGTTGCGGCAAGTTATTCTCTTATTCAAACCTTCTTAATCATTGATCTAATAGCTCTAACCAGCATCGGAACACTGGCTCTTAGCCCGATTGAGACTCTTCTTTTTAATCTTTATATTATTCCCCCGTTAATATCAGAAATCAATACATTCTTTTCAGTGGTACTCGCACCTAGTTTTATGGGGCTTTCTCTCGGTTCGATTTACGAGAGAATGATGGCGATACTGTTCCACGCCTCCACCGCAGCGATCATTGGATACGGACTGGTTAGGGGTAAAACGCTGAAATACTATCTAGTAGCAGTGGTCCTCCACATATTCCTCAACACCTTCGCGATTTTGTACATTTTTGGAATCTTAGGTGCCATAGCCTTTGAAGCCATTTTCACGGTAATCGTGTTGGCCCTATTTGTTTACATATTGTACAAGAAGGTTTTGGCAGTAGATTAACCTTGAATTATAAAAGGTGTGGGTGACGTAGTTTAACGTCTTTCCCGCCTTTTCTTTTTTTAGTCTTTATGCGATGTAGCGAAACTTTCTTTGAATGTTATTTTTTAGGTCACATTCCCTTTGTAGTGTGGTTTTTGGTATTACCCGATTGCCCCCAATTGCTTTTTCGAAAAATAGTTAATGTTTATCAATTATCGAAAATTATTCAGTTGTATATTCAAAAATTAATGTTACAAGAAAAATTATTTTTATAAAAAATTTTATATAATTATGTAAAAAAAGTAATTAAAATTTTTAAATCAAGAGGGATATCTCAAGTGCCTATAGGATTTTCAACTACATGTCTCCAGAAGATTACTGGTTATTAGTGGTAATTTTAGAATAAGCTCTGGGCTCGTATTTGTTTATGGTGGTCAATGCCTTAGCCGAGTTAAATACTTGCTCTGAAAATATACATAAAAAATCAAACCAATAAGAGTTGAAAATCTGAAATAAATCTTAAAAAAAGAAAAAAGAGTTTTTACATATTTCTTGAGGAATAGAAGACCACACTCCATAGAATCATTGTTACAAAGAGCAACACAAACCCCACAAGCCCTAAAACTAACATAGCACCATCAACTGATAAGATCAATAAGGCCCCCCGATTATACTAAGTATTCCTCCTGCCATTCCTGATGACGAGTGCCCTGTCACCTCACGCACCACAATACTCGCCGCGCCCATCACAATAAATGTAACACCCAAAATAATACAGCCAAGCCATATCCACAGAAATCCCGGAAGATATACTGGCAAATATAAATATGAAAACATTTCCTCCGGAGTCGCCCATGGGTATGGGTATATATTGATAAATTGGTGGTATATGTCTTTCAGTGCGGTGCTTCCTAGAAATATGATTATCGCTGCTATTGTTGTTCCTATTATGCTCACTATTAGGGCGGCTGTCCCCATTGCGCCCCCGCCAATTCTGTAGGTTCCGTAAAACCCTATGCCAACCAGAATGCTGGTCACTATAAGAAGTACTACCAGTAGAAGAACTAGTACAAAAAATAGAGACTCCGTATAATAGGGGTAGGGCATTACAAAGATGGCTGGCCAACCAGTGTAAACGCTCAAATACTCTAGATTAGACCCGTAACTGATTAAATCTAGCCAGTATAGGGGGTATACTATGGACCAGATGATTGCTATGAACATTGTTATGGTTCCTATAATTCCTCCAGCGGTCCCGGTAAGCAAAGCTCCCCTAGATGTTAATTTCACCTTTTTTATGGCATTCTAATTTCATTAAAAATTGGATTCATTTTTCTTTGATAGAATATATTAAATTTGCGGTTATAGCAGTTGGTGATGCTTTGCTGCGGGTTTTGAATGTTTTTACTTTGTGGTTTCTGGGGGGCTTAAATAAAGTTTACAAGTCTTTTTAATAATTTTT
>DXJA01000236.1 GCA_019056875.1 Candidatus Jordarchaeum madagascarense | reverse complement strand
GTATTGGTGAAAGAAATTAAACGCAAAAAATCAGGGAATGTCCTTTTGAGCAGTGTTTGCGACCCGTACCAAGAGCTGGAAAAAAAATACGAACTTACAAGAAAAATTTTACAGGTAATTTCAAAGCGTAATGATTTTAAAGTTGATATTTTAACGAAGTCAGATCTGATAGTGAGGGATTTGGATATCCTCAAGAAAATAAATAATATTGAGGTAGGATTTTCTGTTTCTCACTTTGATGAGGAGTTTAGGAGAGTTTTTGAGTCAGGAGCACCCAGTGTTGAAAGAAGGTTTGATGCTTTAGATACCCTGAATAAAAATGGGATTGATACTTATGTTTTTGTTGCCCCGGTCATTCCTTTGATAACCGAGAGAGATATTGAGGGTATAGTGGAGGGTGCTGAGCGGGGTAATGCTAGATACTTGTTTTTTGATACACTGAATATAAAGTGTGGGAATTGGAAACCTATTATAGCAGCGTTGGAGAAATTTGAACCAAAGATTATTGATGAATTTGTTGAAGTCATGGAAAAACCGGAAAGTTATTATAGACAATTTAAGGCAAGAGTCTCAAAAGAGTGCGATGGTATAGATTGTAGTTTTACATTCTAATTTGTTCGAGAATCTGTTCAACTTTTGATATAGGGACGTAAAAAATATATGCTTTAAACAAAAATTGAGGTTTGTGATTGAGATGCTTAAGAAGAATTATAGTGATGTTGCGGAAGAAAAGGTTACCACTGCAGGTTCCACCAAAACTACAATACGTTGGCTCATAACCGAGAAGGACGGTGCTCTGAGATATGCAATGCGCCGTTTTGAGATTAAACCTGGTGGAAATATAGGCTTGCACAATCATCCAGAAGAACATGAGATTTATGTCCTATCGGGGGAAGCTCGAATCTTCAACGATAAAGGCCTTGAAACCATAGCAGGTCCCGGAGATGTTCTGTTTGTTCCACCAAACGAGAAACATGGATACGAGAATCAGGGCAAAGAAACATTCACTTTTCTATGTGTGATTCCAATATTGAATAAGAAATGATAATTTTATTTCAGACGCGTGAAGCAGAAAGAAGAAAAACCCATGCAAAAACTGGAACAGTTCACACGGGCTTATTATTCGCTTTTATCGATTACAAATTTGTTGGTGCAAGTTTTTCCACTGTTTTCTACTTTGAAATCTACAACTTCACCGAAACCTAGGGCACTGATGGTGCTCATTAAAAGAACACCCATAACGCATACAGGGCAAGCATCGTATCCTATGGACTTTCCATACTCAGCCATGTCTAGGTACATGCAGTCAGTTCCTTTCGTGATGAGACAGTTTCCAGAGGAATTCGCTTCGAATTTACTTGGATCTAATAATCCACCGGTTTTTGCAACCTCTTTTATATTTTCTATAAGCTCCTCCACATTTGATGGTGGATCTTTACCAACAGTCTTTTGTGCGAGAGTTTCTATCACAGGTTTTAATATTTTGGATGCTTGTCTTCCGAGTAACATGGGTTTCAATCCTATTTTGTCCGCGGCACTAAGCAATGTGCCGAAAACCATGGCATTGTAGAAAGAATTTATTTCTGGCATTACCCTTAATACACCTCTTTCATTTTTCAATTGTAAAAGCTTGATCAAATTGGAAAGTTTGTTCAGCCAAGTTTTCAATAGTGATTACGCTTTCCCTTTTCGTAACACTCACTAATCTTAAGATTGCTTTTAGGTTATTATATATTTTTCTACGTTTATTAAACATGTTAATAATAAAATAATAATATCGGCTATAATTTTAAAAGGAGAAACTGTTTCAAAAATGTTGACTAATTTCTATAAAAATTCGCTCTTCGGTTAAAAATTTTAAGTAAAAAATGGCTTCCTTCATTGAAGACTTCTATACATGAATTTTTGGAAAAGATATTTTGGATTAACTCATTTTTCAAGAATATAATCGGCGACTAAGCTGCCGGTGTACATGGAGGTGGGGTATCCTCCCAAAAAAAGTTCTGAAGAGGCGTAAATTCCGACTATTAATAGGTTATCAATTGGGGTTTGTATTAGTAATTTTCTGTTAATTTTTTTCTGTTCATTTATATCCCACGACCAGCCGGCTATAGAACCAAGGTATCGATTCCCCCAGTCTTCATAGGTCAATGGGGTTGCTATTTCCATTATTTCAATCGAGTTAGACAATCCGGGCAATAAACTTTCCAGGGTATGTATTAATTTCTCTGCTAGTTTTTTCTTAAAGTCTCGATATCCCTCCCTTCTTTTCTTTTCTCCTGTTCGCCACTCAGAAAAATGATCGTAAGAAAAACCGACACGTAAGATAATTGTAGCCCTTCCCGGTGGAGCTGAATCCGGATCATTCTTGGACCATAAGCATATCTCTATTTCCCTGTTATCGAAATCTTCTGGGTCGAATTTCTCTGGGAATTTTATTTCTTTTCTGTAAAAAACGTGTTGAGCCTTCATTTTGCTCAGATTAATTTTTTGGGGGTCAACACCCAGATAGACACAGAGTTCGGAACCGGTCATGGAGAAATTCTTAACATCGTTCAAAAATTGTGGGGATAGATTTTGAGGATTAATCAGTTCTAAGAAGGTTTTTTTATAATCTGCATTTGAGATTACCCAATGGGATTTAAAGATTTCACCTTTGGAAGTCTCCACGCCCAGTGCACGTTTATCCTTGATCAAAATTTCTTTAACAGAGGTGGATAATTTTACCTCTCCACCGTAATTTAACAACGCGTCATAGATTAGTTGATTTATCCCGTGAATCTTGCATGAGGGGTACCAGATGCCCCTTTTAGAGGTAAAATCCCACATTGCTGCGAGAAGGGTTAAAGCCATTACCGGCTCATACGTGCTTTGGGAACCCAGAAAATTTTGTAAAGCCTTGTTAGAAATATGTTTTTCAAGATACTCTTTGGCTGAAACTTGTAAGTTTTCTTTTATGATTTCTAGTTCTTTAGTATGTTTGAGAATAGAATTAAGAGCCTTCTCTCTCTTTTTTCCCAGTAAGTAGTCGGGATGCCATTGATGAACTTTTCTAAATGCTTCGATTACCTCTTCCAATTTTTTAATAAACGCGTCAATGCCTTTCTTTTCCTCTTCAAAAATTCTTTTCAAATACTCCTTCAAATTATCAAATGGTTGGGAATAAACAATATCAAAAAAGGGGGTGATTAACTGAAAATGATTCCGAGAAAACTCAATTTCCTCGATAAGTCCAATCTCTTTTAATAATTCAAGCACTATGTTGGGGGAGCTAAAGGATAAGGGCCCCATTGGGAAATAATAAGTACCACGACGAAAAACGTGACTCGTTCCACCAATATGATCATCCTTCTCTAATAGCAAGACGGTTCGGCCTTTTTTCGCGAGTTTAGCGGCGCAAATCAGTCCGCCGACTCCTGCACCAATAATTATGGCTTCGTACAAAATTTAATCCTCTACTTAGTTAATCAGTGTTACTAATGCCCATTTTCCTAAAAAAATATTTAAAAAAAATAAGGGTTATGAATTGTTTACTTTTTACCCTTTGGGAACTCGTGTACTTACAACAGTGAGAGGAGGTGTATAAGTAGTTCTCTGTTTATCAATGTTTTTAGGGAGGGTTGTATGAAGTATGGGTATGCCGGCATAATTCCGAAGTATGCTGCGCACCCAGCTATGGAAATCACAGTTCCTATGAAGAATAGAAGGGAGAACGCGAAGAAGGGGTGCGATATTACTGTTTTTCCATTTGTTTCTGTCATTCGGATTTTCTTTTTTGCTAACAGTATTACCATTACGATCAGGGCGGAAGACGAGAAAATTAGTGTTTCAAATGCGGCCTGTCCCTCAACCACGCTCACCCCTATTCCGAGGCCAAAAAGTAAACCCAGAATTCCAAGTAGGGCGTAATCTAAACGAGTGAATTCTCTCTGGTATCCATGCTGGTTTTGTAGGATTGTTCCCGCAACTATAAAGCCGATAATTCCGAGATATATGAACTTGTGTCCCAGAACTTCGTCGAATAGATAGTTGAGATAATAGATGTTATTCGTAAATGTTACCGGGTTCAAAGTGAATGGAGTGTAAGGAGCAACTAGGGTGAGGAGAGAGGTGTATGTGTGGAGTTCGTTTGCTACGTAGCGCATTCCTAATCCACTGAGAAAGATGAATATGAATAACATGAAAATGATTTCGGCCAGGGTTTGGGTCTTTCTAGCTTCTTCGGTTTCTGGAGGCTGAGCTAGAATCTCCCTAAAAATTAAATATAGCATTATGGTTCCAATGCTTCCCAAGAGTAAGAAGCTCAAAAGCCTTCCCACGGAGAGATAAGCAGTAAACCAGGTAACCGGGTATAATTCCTGTATAGGAATAGTCACGAAGTTGTACACTTCACCCCAAAGCACTTCTAGAACTAGGGTAATAATGGTCCAGCTAACAACCAGGATGAAGAGATAAATCAGAAGCC
>DXJA01000235.1 GCA_019056875.1 Candidatus Jordarchaeum madagascarense | reverse complement strand
AGAAGCATTGCCCAAAGGCTTGCCCGACTAATGAAGATAGATATGCCGGAAATCTTTATTTTGGAGCTTGAGAGTCCTACAGTGTTTACCGTTGATGAGAGCAAGAAAAACCCTTTAATAGTTGTTTCAAGTGGTTTGCTTGACTTGTTAGACGAAGAGGAACTAGAAGCCTGCTTGGGCCACGAACTAGCCCACATAAAAAATAGGGATAGGTTTGTTAGAAAAACATCCTCTTTTCTTAGGGCGATCATGTTTTACAATCCTTTTGCATATTTCATAGAGTCAGTGATTTACCGTGAACGTGAATTCCTTGCAGACATAATCGCCTCCCGCGTCACCAAGAAGCCGGAAGCTCTAGCCTCAGCCTTAATCAAAATAGCCGAGAATACCAAAGACCCTCGTAAATTAACCAAAAAGGCCGTAATGTGCTTTTTCAAAAAATATAGGTTCACAATCAGGAAGCATCCTCCATTAGAGGAGCGACTGAAAAGATTGATGCGATTGATTGAGATCGAAGAGTTTCTGTAAGAACACAACTATAATTCTAATTTTTCTTCTCTCCTTTTCGAAATCTTTATTATAGGACAAAAGATAGTTTTAGCGGAGGCATTTAAATGAGTTCAGGAAGTGTAACATGTCCCAAGTGCGGATTCACTTTCAATTTAACATATTCAAGAACATTTGCTTGCGGAACATGCCCCAGTGCAGCTCTGGGAGATTGCGGCTACATAAAATGCCCCAAATGCCAACACGAGTTCCCATCTTCCAGAGGCCAACAGATGCAGAAATGGAAATTCTAAATTCACAAAAAAATTTTCTAACCCATTAACAAGAAAAATGGCATAGAGCACGTTCGCAAATTCTTTTTGCTATAATTTTAAATAGAGATACCTTCAATTCTTAAGATATACTAGTTATACAAAAAATACTCAATCAAACCCAAATCAGTTAATTTTAGGAGTAGATTATTATGGGTGGATATCTCGGAAAAATTCTGAGAGTAGACCTCTCAAAGAGTAAAATTACTACCCAAGAATTAAAAGAAGAAGTACAGAAGAAGTACTTAGGCGGATCAGGACTAGCGGCTAGAATACTTTATGACGAGCTTAAACCGGGAATCGACCCTCTGGGACCTGAGAACAAACTGGTCTTTGCCACAGGCCCATTAACCGGAACTAAAATACCTTCCTCCGGTAGACACCTAGTTGCCGCTAAATCACCCCTAACCGGGATTTGGGGCGAAGCCACATCGGGAGGTTTTTGGGGTGCGGAACTCAAATTCGCCGGTTTTGACGCTATCGTAGTTGAGGGTAAATCCAATAAACCGGTATATCTCTGGATTAAGGACGGGGAAGCAGAGTTAAAAGACGCAAACAAAATCTGGGGCAAGAATGTTTATCAAACAGAGGACATAATTTGGGAGACCCTCGGTGATAACAAAATAATAGTCTCCTCCATAGGTCCCGCAGGAGAAAAACTGGTAAAAATATCATGCATCGTGAATGATAGGGACCGAGCTGCCGGAAGATGTGGATTAGGAGCAGTAATGGGTTCCAAAAAATTAAAAGCCATCGCGGTGCGGGGAACAAAAGAAATACCAGTAGAAGACCCAGAAAAGTTAAAAGAAAACGCCAAAAAATTCCGAGAAGCACTAAAAGCAAACTTTATGATCGAAGGAGTAACCAACCAAGGCACAAACAGCGCCACCGCAAGCCTAAATATGATGGGAACACTCCCCACCCAATACTACAGAGAGGGAGTCTTCGACCAAGCAGACAAAATTGATGGAAACGCCCTACAGCAAATAACAACCAAAAAATTCGCCTGCTACGGCTGCCCAGTAGCATGCGGCCGAGGACACGTAGAAGTAAAAACCGGACCCTACGCAGGCACCGCAGGAGGAGGCCCCGAATACGAAACCATAGCCGCCTTCGGCTCACTCTGCATGAACAGCGAATTAGGATCCATAGTCAAAGCCGGAATAATCTGCGACCAACTGGGAATGGACACCATCTCGTCTGGCAATATAGTAGCATTTGCCATGGAGTGCTACGAAAAAGGCATACTAACAGACAAGGAAACCGAGGGACTCAAACTAAACTGGGGAAACCATGAAGCACTAGTAAAACTGGTGGAAAAAATGGGCATGAAAGAAGGAATCGGCGAAACATTATCAGAGGGGGTAAGAAACGCTTCAAAGAAATTAGGCAAGGAATCAGAAAAATTCGCAATGCACGTCAAAGGATTAGAAACCCCACTACATGAGCCGAAGGGTTACAAGGGTCTGGGTCTGGGATATGCAACCTCAAACAGAGGAGCTTGCCACTTGAGACCTGCATCCCAGCTGGTCGAGATGATGGCTACGGCAAGACCAGAGCTAGGATTCGACAAGGTGTCTGGAGCATATGATGTGGAGGGTAAGGGACTGGTGATAAAAGGGTTACAGGACTTTAAAACCACGGTTGATTCATTAGTTTTATGCAGCTTCATATACGACTTGTACGCCTATCTTCCAGACGAACTAGCGAAAATGTGCACAGCAGCAACCGGATATGATTTTGGGGTAGCAGACCTAGTTAAAATTGGCGAACGAATTTTCAACCTAAAGAGATTATTCAATGTTAGGGAGGGTATATCCAAAAAGGACGACCGACTCCCCAAGAGATTCCTTGAAGAAAAGACTACTAAGGGTCCCACCGCAGGGCAAACCGTTGAACTTGAACCAATGCTCAACGAATACTACGCAGCCAGAGGCTGGGACGATAATGGAATCCCAACCAAGAAGAAACTCTCAGAACTCGGACTCTAAAAAATAAAAATATTGAAACTAAAATATTTCAAAACCCTTTTATTTTTTTTGGAATTATAATGATTTCTCTATCCGTTGTATGGCTTCTCTTATAACTTCCACCATTTCCTCGTGTATGTGGGATGTCTCGTCCTCTTTAACTGGTTGCCGGGCAAGAGGTATACTGGGATCATATCTTGCATATGGGGTCTGGAAATATTCTTCATCCAGAACTTCGTTTAAGGGTTCCAGCGCCCTTTCATCCCCTATCTCTCCGAGAGCCTGTATTGCTCTCATTCTGACATCCACATTTTCCTCCCTATTTAGAACCACTTTGATGAGGGCGTTTACCCCCCTTGAGTCTTTTATCTTTGCAAGGGATTCTACCGCCTCTTTTCGTACTTGACTATATTCATCTTTTAGTGCCTGTTTGAGTGGCTCCACCGCCCGCACATCCCCTAACTCTCCAAGAGCCTGAGCCGTTGCCTCTCTAACATCAGGATATGCGTCGTTTAGTGTTTGGATGAGTGGCTCCACCGCCCGCACATCCCCTAACTCTCCAAGAGCCTGAGCCGCACTGGCTCGTACCCCTCTGAATCTACTCTCTAGTTTCAGTATTAGCGGCTCCACCGCCCGCACATCCCCTAACTTTCCGAGTGCAACTGCTGCGGTATTTAGAATTTCTTCCTCATATTCTTCTTCTAGTTCTCCTAAAAGTAGTTCTACGGCTCTCTTATCCCCTATCTCTCCAAGAGCCGATGCTGCTGCTGAACTTGGAATGTTCTCATATTCCTGTATCAGTGGTTCTACCGCTCTTTTGTCTTTTATCTTTCCAAGAGCCCAAGCTGCATGCCTTTGAACTAGCCAGCTTTTATCTTTTAATGCTTGTAATAATGGCTCCACCGCTACCACGTCTCGTCCATCTACTATCTTTCCGAGAGCTGTTACTGCGTTATACCGGACACTTTCATCTTCATCTTTTATTGCTTTTAGTAATGGTTCCACCGCCCGCCTATCTCTTATTACTCCAAGTGCCCAAGCTGCCGCAGTTCGAATATTTTTGTCTTCATCATTTAATGCCTGTATAAGTGGCTCCACTACTCTTTCGTCTTTTATCCATCCGAGAGCCTCTGCCGCTTTCAATCGAACATTAGGGTCTTCATGCTTTAGTGCCTGTACGTGTTTTTCTACCGCCTCCTTTTCCCGTGAATATTTATTATTCTCCAAGATTTTTATCACTCCTCCTTACACAACAGATGCGTATATAATTAATAGTACCAGTAAAAAAATATACACACATGAATATATATACACTTAGTTTCCCTTATGACCGCACTGTTTTAAGGATAATGTTCTTGGTTTTCTGGTTTTTTAATAGTCTTTTTTTAATTTAGGGATTACCTAGTTTACGCATATTCAGCTAAGTTAAAAACTGTCTATTCAATTCACAATCATATTTTAGAGAGATAATCACTAATAAACTCCATACACGTAATGAGTGATATAATTCGCGATGTAGTCGTAGTTGTCTCCACAGAGTCCCGGAAGATAATCGGTGAGTGCGCTGAAATCAAAGGTCACATCGCTGAAAAGATCGTTGCCCATCACGCTGTT
>DXJA01000234.1 GCA_019056875.1 Candidatus Jordarchaeum madagascarense | reverse complement strand
TTCATTTCAAGGTTCCAAATCGAGAAAGAATCTCTGTAAACGCTCCTTTTGGAGGCAAAATCGAACGAAACTACATCGCCTATTTAACTATACGTCATATTTAAATAATCTTCAGAAAAAATGTTTATAACTCATTATTTGCCATAATTTACCGCCCTTAGTTGAAAATGGTGAAGCATAAATGTCGACAGTATACGATGTGACTGCATGGGAAATCATTAAAGAGGTGGCAGAAATCCTCAAAAAGGACTACCCACAGGTTGCGCCGCCACAGGGTTCCCTGTTCTGGAAGACAGGTTCATATAAGGAAAGAGCGCCAGAACAGCCGGACTGGTGGTATGTTCGGTGTGCATCAATACTTAGAAAAGTGTATTTGACTGGCCCCGTGGGAATATCAAGACTGAGAACCGTCTACGGGGGAGGAAAGAGAAAAACCGTTAGATTAGCACACGCTGTAAAGGGTAGCGGGTCGATAATAAGAAAAGCGTTCCAACAGCTCGAGAACGCAGGATTACTTGAAACAATGGAGCGAAAAGGAAGAATAATTAGTAGCAAGGGAAGATCAGTATTGGATAGGGCGGCGCATCAGGTTAATCTCAAACTAGAAAAGGAAACATCTTGAAAATATTACTATGGATGTGTCTTCCTTGTCAGAAGAAGAAATTGATGAAATTAGGAAACGTAGGATGTTACAACTCCAGCAACAAATAGCTGAGGCTCAGAGACAGGAAAGAGCCCAAAGAGAATTCGAAATGCAGAAACAGTCGGCGCTCAGGCAAATACTAACACCCGAAGCAAGAAGCAGACTTACCAATCTGAAAATGGTTAAACCAGAGTTCGCAGAACAAATAGAAATCCAACTCATTCAACTAGCACAATCAGGCAAAATTAACGAACCACTAACCGACGAACAACTGAAAACCATCCTCCAACAGCTACAAGGAAGAAAAAGAGAAACAAAAATAAAATATAAATGAAGGAAGAATCACTATGGCCAGAAATAAACCCCTAGCAAAAAAGCTCAGACTTGGAAAAGCGGGCAAACAGAATACTTCAGTTCCGACATGGATTATTGTTAAGACAAGGGGCAAGGTGAGAACTCATCCAAAGCGTAGATATTGGCGATCCAGTAAGCTTCAGAGGTGAAAAGGATGTCTGAAGAGGAAGCTCCGGGTGTAGAAAAGAAGATTATTGAGGAACGTGTTTACACTGTCCCCTTGAAAAAGGCAAGGTATGTTCCTCCAAACAAAAGAGCTAGTAAGGCTGTAAAAATTTTGAAGAAGTTTATGGGGAGACATCTAAAGTCGGAGAACATTGTTATTCTACCAGAGGTAAATGAGAAGATATGGGAGAGGGGTATAGAGAAGCCTCCACGTAGTATTAGGGTGAAGGCTTCCAAGGATTCAGAGGGAATAGTTGAAGTATCTCTTGCTGTTGAGGAGTAGGTGGGGTAGACTCTATTTGGTTATTGTTAGGAGCAGTTTTTTTGGTAATTCTAACATAGGTGTTTTCTTATTGGCGACTGAAAAGTACGCTATTTTGTCAGACAGTAGACGAATAAGTAATAAAAGTTTGGTTGAAAAGACTCTGGGAGTGGATATTGTTGAAACAAATATAGGCGAAAGTTTTATTATTGGGGTTTTAGCCGCCGGGAATTCTAGTGGATTGGTTGTTCCAGAGTTTGCAACCGATTCGGAAATTGAGTATATTAAGCGAAGTCTTGATATTAGTGTGGATAGAGTTCCAGGGAAAATAAATGCCTTAGGAAACACTATTCTTGTTAATGATAATTTAGCGTTAGTTCATCCCCGGTTTAGTGAGGAAGCCATAAAGATTATAAAGAATAATCTAAACGTTGATGTTTATCGAGGAAGTATCGCGGAATCCCCTTTGGTCGGCTCGGTGGCCATCGCTACAAACAATGGAGTTTTAACGCATCCCCTTACAGATAATGAAGCGTTGGAATGGTTAAGCGAAAAGTTCAATACGCCTGCAAGTATAGGTACTGTTAATTGTGGTAACCCGTATATTAAAATTGGTCTAGTTGCAAATACAAAGGGAGCCTTGGCGGGTGATGAAACCACAGGTCCTGAACTGTTTCAAATAGGACAGGCTTTGAATCTTGAATAGGTTAGGAGAGTTAAAGATGTCGAAGGAACCTATTGGAGTGAAAGTATTCAGAGTGAAGGGAACTTTTAAAGAAAAGGAAGATAAATTAAAGTTTGTTAAGGAGATTAGAGCACTAAACGAGGAAGATGCTAAAGAAATTATATACTCGGAAATCGGAAGTAACCATAAGGTCAAGAGGATCCATATCACATTTGAAGAGTTAAAGGCTATTGATCCAAAAAAGGCCGCAGACCCGGTTATAAGATATCTTTCAGGTTTGGAGATGTAGTAAAATGGCGGAAGACGACCGTAATCTGGAGAGAATAGTTGCCCAACTGAATGCTTATGAACAGCAAGCGCAAATACTACAGAGGAGAATAGAGTTGATAAACGCGTCGCTGCAGGAAATAGCCTTAAGCAGCGAATCTCTAGAGGAGCTCAAAAACATAGGAGAAGATAATGAGGTCCTTATGCCTTTGGGATCAGGTATCTATGTTAAAGCGAAAATAATGGATAAGGAAAAAGTGATATTCAGTCTTGGATCCGATGTAGCTGCAGAAAAAGATGTCACGGGGGCACAGCTCAGTCTAGATGAGAGATCTATGGCTCTTCAAAATGCGCTACAGACTACAGGGCAACAGTTACAGCAGATAGCAAATACAATGAATGAGTTAAATAGAACTGCGCAAACTCTTGCTAGAAAAATTAGAGGTTAAATAGTATTTTTAAAAAATTAAAACAATAAATACTCATTATCTGATTCTTCTTATCCATATACTTTGCGGGGAACTGTCATTGTTCGATAAGTTCAAAACAAGTTTGGGAAAAGTTGTTGAAAAGCTGAGTACAAAAGAGTTAAGCGACAAAAGCTTGGATGAAGTTCTATGGGATTTGCAGCTAACACTAATACAAAACGATGTATCAGTAAAAGTCGCAGAACTAGTAGCAAACGATGTAAAACGGGAGCTAATCGGGGAAAAAGTTGGCAGATTTGAAAATCCGCGCGAGAGAGTAAACGACGCAATAAGAAAGGCAATTTATAATATCCTAAGCAGCCAGAACATTGACATTTTCCGTATGGCAAAGGAAAAGAAAGCAGAAAAAAAACCGCTCTCAATAGTTGTTGTAGGAATAAACGGTACCGGGAAGACTACCACAATAGCTAAACTGGCTTACGCCTTTCAGAAAAAAGGTTACAAATGTGTCCTAGCGGCAGCAGACACTTACAGGGCAGGGAGCATCGAACAAATAGAAAAGCATGCCAAAAATCTCGGTATCAGAGTAATAAAACATGATTATCGTTCCGACGCCGCGGCTGTTGCATTCGACGCCATAAAACACGCCGAGGCCCGAGGTATTAACGTTGTTTTAATCGATACTGCGGGAAGAATACAAACCAACGTGAATCTACTAGATGAGATGAAAAAAATCGTACGCGTAGTTAACCCTAACCTAAAAATATTCATCGGAGACGCGCTAACAGGAAATGACGCCGTCGAACAAGCAGAGAAATTTAACGAAGCAATTCAAGTTGATGCCTCGATATTAGCTAAAGTTGATGCAGATACAAAGGGGGGCGTGGCACTTTCAGTTGCCTATGCTACTAAAAGGCCTATAATCTTCGTGGGAGTCGGGCAAAGCTATGATGACTTGGAACCATTTAATCCGGATTGGTTCACAAATAAGATTTTGGGAAAATAGGGGGGATAAATTTTGGCTAAGCATTTTCTTACTTTGAATGATTTTTCTTCTGAAGAGATCCTTAAACTCATAAACACCGCAGAAAAGGTCAAGTCCGGAAATGTGAAGCCCAATGTCCTTGGAGATAAAAACATTGCCGCGATTTTTGAGAAGCCCTCCACTAGAACCCGCGTTTCTTTTGAGGTTGCAGTAAGCCAGTTGGGAGGAAACTTTGTTTTTTTAAGAGGAGACGAACTCCAACTCAGTAGAGGCGAGCCTGTTAAGGATACTGCTCGAGTTTTGGGAAGGTACGTGGATGGTATAGTGGCGAGAGTCTATGAACACAGTGACTTGGAGGAATTGGCAAAACATTCGGGTATACCGGTAATAAACGCTTTAAGTAATCTCTATCATCCCTGCCAAGTACTGGCTGATTTTCTGACCATAAAGGAAAAGAAGAAAAGGATGAAAGGATTGAAACTTGCGTATATAGGTGATGGAAACAATGTTTGCAACTCTCTCCTAATAGGCTGCACAAAAATTGGATTGAATATTAGTATTGGATCACCAAAAAGATATGAGCCCAAGGAGGAGATAGTTGAAAAGGCTAAAATGAACGCTAAAAAGTCAGGAGCTGACATTCAAATACTTAACTCACCACAAGAAGCTGTGAAGGACGCAGATATAGTATATACTGACGTGTTCATAAGCATGGGCGATGAGAAAGAAAAGGATGAAAGAATGAAAACATTTCTTCCAGATTTCCAAGTTAATACCAGACTGTTGAAAAATGCTTTACCCGACGCTATAGTTATGCATTGCCTACCTGCACATAGGGGACAAGAAATTACGGAAGATGTTTTAGAAGGAAAACAGTCAGTTGTTTGGGATCAGGCAGAAAACAGGTTACATGCACAGAAAGCTATTTTCATGTACTTATTTTAAAAAATCTAGAAGAATAGAGCCACAAACAGAAACATTAATCATACGTCTCTTTAAGCGAAATAAATTAATACTTTAGGTTAAATTGTTTTTTCTTCACAAGCAGATAACACGTAAAATGTGTAACTAACTGGCAACTGAAGGAATCGGCTGTGAGGATCTGTGATCTTCCTTGATTGGAGAACTAGCTTCACTGACAGCGGCGCTGTGCTGGGCTATTGCAGCGATTCTCTACAAGAAATCTCTTGAAACAGTAGATTCAGTATCAGCTAATCTTATAAGGTCGATTCCAGCAGCAATATTCGTTTTTGTGGTCGCATTACTATTAGGCGAATTCTGGAAGAATTCATACGTGCCAGGCTGGAGTTTAATCTGTTTAATTCTAGGAACCTTCATTGGCTTGGGTCTGGGGGACGGATTATATTTTCTATCACTGAGATACATTGGAGTCAGCCGCGCAGTTCCAATTACCGGAACCTACCCCTTATTTACGGCAGCCTTCTCTATCATTTTTTTGGAAGAAACCCCAGAACTCTTAACAATTATCGGTGTTGTAATTATTGTTTTTTCGATTTGGCTTCTTAGCAGAACTAACTCTCAAAACGCTATGAACATAAAGGATAATAAAAAAGGAGTTATTTTGGCGATAGTAACCGCAGTAACATGGGCCATAGGAATCATATTATTGGATTTAGCTTTAAGAGATATTAACTATTATTTAGCCAATGCTATCAGATTGCCTTTACTTGTTGGTATATTACTACCAGTTGTTCTTTGTTCGGGTAGGGGAAAGGTACTTGTTAAGGCAAGTCGTAAAGAGTGGCTTATGTTGGGACTGGCCGGAACAATTGCCCTCGGGGTAGGAGGCATAGCTTTTTTGGCAGGAATCTCAATTATAGGAGCCACACGTTCAACAGCAATTTCTTCAGTTACTCCGCTGTTCTCAACGGTATTCTCGTTTTATATCATAAAGGAGAGAATTACTCTAAGAATAGTGGTCGGCGCGATTTTAGCAACTTTAGGCGTGATAATATTAACGATGATAGGATAAATCCTACCCCTTTTTTAGAAACTTTATTTAACCTTATCATCTTACAAAATAATGAACCTATTCTAAGAGGGGGGAATATCTTTTGTTTTCAGAATTTCAATGTTATTATTTTCTGCGAATTCAAGTATCTGTGATCTTTTCTCGGATTTTATCCCCTTCCAGTCTATAATAAAAAATTTCAATTTTCCAAGAGTATTGTGGACAATTTGCTTGAGCATATGCTCGTCCAAGAGCGGGGTAGCATATTTTGAAGCTATGTGCCCCACGGCTATATCTGTGGTTATAGCGCTC
>DXJA01000233.1 GCA_019056875.1 Candidatus Jordarchaeum madagascarense | reverse complement strand
GGTAGAAATATTTAAAAATATATACCTAAATGGTATAATACTAAACAAAAAAACAAATAGTCAAGAGGTGTTAGAATGCAATCCAAGGAAGAACTGAAGCAACAAGTAATTGAAAAGGTGAAATCCAATGACATAAGCCTCATAACGCTGCAATTTGTAGACATATTTGGCACCGCAAAAACCTGTGCAATACCCCCCAGGGAAATAGAAGAAGTGTTAAATAACGGTATAGGCTTTGACGGTTCCTCAATAGAGGGATTCGCGAGAATATACGAAAGCGACATGAGACTAATCCCTGATCCCACTTCCTTCACAATACTGTCTCCTAGAATAACAAACAAAAAAGTAGCCACAATTTTCTGTGACGTATACCGGGTTGAGGGCACCCCCTTTGAAGGAGATCCAAGATACATTCTGAGAAAAAATCTGGAAGAAGCAAAGAAAATGGGCTTTAACTACTATGTAGGCCCCGAATTAGAATTCTTCCTATTCAAACAAACTGACGGAATAGAACCCGTGCCTCAAGACCACGGAGGCTACTTCGACCTTGCGCCTTTGGATCTGGCGTTCGAAGTTCGTGGAGAAGCAGCCGCAACCCTTGAGGATATGGGTATACAGGTCGAGATGGGGCATCACGAGGTGGCACCCGGCCAGCATGAAATTGACTTCAGATATGGCGACGCTCTACACGTAGCGGATGCAGTAATAACCTATAAATATGCATTAAAGGCCATTGCCAAGAAGCATAATCTTTTTGCATCTTTTATGCCTAAGCCGCTCTTTGGAATAAACGGCTCTGGAATGCATGTTCATCAAAGTCTTTGGACCAGAGATAAAAACGCCTTCTTCGATAAAAACGGAAAATACGGCCTTTCCGAAACTGCGCTCTACTTCATAGGTGGCCAGTTACAATATATTAAAGAAATAATTTCAGTTTTAGCACCTACAGTAAACTCCTACAAGAGACTAGTTCCCGGCTATGAAGCCCCAGTATATATATGCTGGGGGCGGAGAAACAGATCATCCCTTATTAGAGTCCCAGAGTACTTTGTTGGAAGAGAAAAATCCATTAGAGCTGAGCTTCGCTGTCCCGATTCTTCAACAAATCCATACCTAGCATTCGCAGTGATGCTTAAAGCTGGCCTTGAGGGAATCAAAAATAAGATTGAACCACCAAACCCCGTGGACGAAGATGTTTACGAATTCGATGACGCACAACTAAAAGAGTTTTATATCGATCAACTTCCCGGATCACTTGGTGAAGCGATAAGCCTTACAGAAAAAAGTATGCTAGCTAAAGAAGCATTAGGAGACCATGTTTTTTCTAGGTTCGTGGAAGGAAAGAAGAAAGAATGGAAAGAGTTCTCTATGGCGGTAACTAGCTGGGAGTGGCAGAGGTATCTGCCAGTACTTTGATTCATCTATTTAGAAAAACCAGCGTCACAATATTGGCGCTCACTTTTTGATTATTCCCCTATAAGGTTTGATGTGCGCCAATATTTCTTTCCAAATTCTGTTCTTATCTATTACCTGTTGCTTTTTTGGGCTAATCCATGTACACCTGATAAAAATTACTATTAATCATAAATACCTTGGAAAAATATATATGTTGGTAATTACATGTTACCGAATCAACTTCGATAACTGACATGTAGACAGGAGATGAATGATCATTTCGGTACAAGAAGTGATTTCCCTAACAAAGCTGTAACAATAAAATACCAAGAAAATATGAGGAGAAATAAATGAAACTCGAGAAAGGAGATGAATTGCCATTTTTGATTCTTATCTACCGTTTCTAAAAATTGATGAGATACGGTAACAACAAGTGTTTTTATCGGTGATTGAATGAGGTATGCGTTATTTTTAGGTTGTTTGGTTCCTTTTAGACTTCCTTCGTTAGAAATTACCGCAAGAAAGGTTTTAAACAAGTTAGGTGTAGAACTCGAAGACGTATATGATTTTTCGTGCTGCCCCAATACTATTGCTGTTGAGGCTGTTAACGATGATTATTGGTACTTTTTGGCAGCCAGAAATCTTGCACTGGCTGAAACACGGGGGCTTGATATTCTGTGCCTTTGCAGCGGTTGTTCTGAAAGTCTTAAGAAAGCTAACTTGGAATTAAAAAAAGATAAGGATTTGAGACAGCGCGTAAACTCGAAGCTGGCAGAAATTGGTTTAAACTACAATGGAAACATTGAGGTAAAACACTTTGTGGAACTCTTGATTGAAATCGGATTAGATACCATAAACGAAAAAATCATTTACCCTCTTCATGGTTTGAAAATAGCCTGCCATTATGGTTGCCATCTTCTCAGGCCTAGTGAAGTAATCTTATTTGATAATCCATTGAATCCAGTGTCTCTTGATAAATTGTGTCAAGTTCTGGGAGCAGAAACCGTTGATTATGAAACCAAAATGCTTTGCTGCGGCAGTGGTTTAAGCCTGGTGGAATCGGGTGAGGCGCTACTATTATCCAAAAGGAAACTGGATGAGGTTAAGGAAAAGGCTGACTGTTTGGTTGTTGTTTGCCCTTCATGTTTCCAGCAGTATGATTCGGCTCAGAAACTAATGAAAAAAAAGCCGGGCGTTCCCGTATTCTACTATCTGGAACTACTAGGATTGGCACTGGGACTAGAACCAGAAAGTATGGGACTATCCACCCACAAAATTAGCGTTTTAGACTTGTTAAATAGAATTAAGGAACGTAGAGAGGCGCTAAAAACTCTCTCAGAACTTTTTGATGTAACAGTTCTCAATAATTGTGCGAGATGTGGTGCGTGTTCCTCTGACTGCCCGGTAGCAGACGAGAATTTCGATCCCCATCAAATAGTTAAGATTCTACTAAAGGGCGGGTTAAAAGAGATTCTGGAATCGGGAGAATTCTGGCGCTGTACCGAGTGTTATACCTGCCACGAGCTTTGTCCCCAAAGTATGGGGCTTGTAGAAATTTTTTCCAAATTAAAGAGTATAGTTTCTGAAGGGGAGCTTATTCCTGAGGGTATTAGAAACCAGGTGGCCAATGTTCTGAATAGTGGCTTTGCCATTCCTCCCTCAAAAGCGCTGAGAAAAAAATTTGATCTTCCGGAACCCCCTAAGCCGAATTCCGAGAAGATTAAGAGGTTGGTAAAGAGCGATGTCTAAAGTAATTGATGGTTGCGGTATCAGTGGAATAATGAGTACAAAGAGAAATCTGATTCCGGGAAGTGAGATAGTAACTTCTATCGACTCGATGAACTTTCGATACAATGGGCTGGGCGGAGGATTCGCGGGCTACGGAATTTATCCGGAGTACAAGGATTATTACGTGTTCCACTTGAATTTCGAGGATCAAGAGGCAAGGAATAAAACAGAAAACTTCCTGTACGAAAGTTTGAGAGTTATTGACGATGAACCAATACCGGTTAGAAAATCAGAGCTGATCGATGACACTAAATCTATAAGCTGGCGCTATTTCTTAGGACCACCAAGGGAAGTGGAAAATGCTGACGACTATATTGTTAAGGTTGTCATGTACATAAATGAGAAGATTCCTGGAGCCCATGTTTTTTCCAGCGGAAAGAACATGGGAGTTTTTAAAGCAGTAGGTTATCCCAAAGCAGTAGCAGACTATTTCCGCATAGAAGATTACTCGGGATACACCTGGATAGCTCATGGAAGATATCCAACCAATACTCCTGGCTGGTGGGGCGGGGCCCATCCCTTCAACATCCTGGATTGTTCTGTGGTTCACAATGGAGAAATCAGCTCCTATGGAACTAACAAAAATTTCTTGGAAATGTGGGGGTACAAGTGCACCCTGCTAACTGATACCGAGGTGTTAGCCTACTTGTTCGATTTACTAGTAAGAAAACACCAGATACCCCTAGAAATTGCTTGTGGTGTTTTGGCACCCCTGTTTTGGAAAGAGATTAGATCTGATAATACTTCAAAAGGAAAGACTATTCAGGCACTAAGAATGACTTATGGCGGAGCAATGGTAAATGGGCCTTTCAGTATAGTGGTAGCTACTAACGATTTTATGCTCGGATTAACGGATAGAGTTAAGCTTCGCCCGCTAATAGCCGCTAGGAAGGGTGACCGCGTATACATTGCTAGTGAAGAGTGTGCAATAAGAAGTGTTTGCGAGGAGCCAGATCTTGTTTGGGCACCTAGGGGAGGAGAACCGGTGATTGCTTATTCAAAAGAGGTGACCTAATGTTTCCCCCTCAGTTTAGTGTGGTAATTGATAACGACCGGTGTGAAGTGTGCAAGAGGTGTACCGTAAACTGCTCTTTTGAAGTGTTATCCTACAATGAGAAAGAAGATAGAATAGTTGCCCAAGATCAAAAATGTGTTGCATGCCTAAGATGTGCAAGTAAATGTCCTCAAGGTGCAATAACTATTAAGAGAAACGAAATCACTTTTTCTCCCCATCCCACTTGGACTCCCGAAATAAGACTGGACATAATAAGACAAGCGGAAACCGGTGGGGTATTGATTACTGGTTGCGGAAATGATCTTTATTATCCCTGTTTGTTCGACAGAATTGTTATTGATGCATGCCAGGTAACTAACCCCTCTATCGATCCTTTGAGGGAGCCAATAGAGGTCTGTACTTACCTTGGTAAAAAACCCAAGCAATTAATAATTGGTGACGATTTTAGTTTAGAAACTGAAATAACGCCTAACATTATGATTGAAACTCCTATAATTATTGGTCACATTTCTTATGGCGCTATTAATCTAAGAGCACACAAAGCCTTAGCTATGGCGGCAAGTAAAGCTGGGACTCTAATGGGGTCTGGTGAAGGTGGATTACATCCTGAGCTCTACGAGTTTGGGGACCATATAATTGTACAGGTAGCTTCGGGGCGTTTCGGGGTTCATTCCAAATACTTGGAGGTTGGTAGTGCAGTAGAAATCAAAATTGGGCAGGGTGCTAAGCCGGGAATAGGTGGACATTTACCGGGGGAAAAGGTCTCTGAAGACATCGCAGAAACTAGAATGATACCGGTACACACAGACGCGCTGTCCCCAGCTCCACATCATGATATTTATTCGATTGAGGATTTGTCTCAGTTGATCTATGCTCTAAAGGAAGAAACTGATTACATGAAGCCGATTTTCGTTAAGATAGCAGCGGTTCACAATAGTGCAGCAATTGCTAGTGGGATTGCCCGGGCGGGGGCAGATGCAATAACAATCGACGGTTTTAGGGGGGGAACTGGGGCGGCTCCAAAGATAATTAGAAACCATTTGGGAATACCTATAGAAGTCGCCCTCGCTAGTGTAGATAAAAGATTGCGTGATGAAGGGATAAGAAACGAGGTTTCGCTTATAGCTAGTGGCAGCATTAGATCTGCTGCAGATGTTGCCAAGGCCATAGCTCTTGGAGCTGATGCTGCGGCCATGGTTACCCCGGCTCTAATAGCTATGGGGTGCACAGTATGCCAACAGTGTTACCGAGGAACTTGCGCCTGGGGAATATGTACCACAAGACCCGATTTGGCCAGAAGGCTTGACCCAGAAGTCGCCTCCAGAAGAGTTTATAACTTGATTAGTGCTTGGACCACGGAGCTAAAGGAAGTGCTTGGTGCTTTGGGAATGAACGCGGTTGAAAGTCTTCGCTATAACCGGGAGCGTTTACGAGGAGTCGGAATAGATCAAAAAACTCTGGAAATATTGGATATTAAGGCGGCGGGTGAATAGGATGCAGATAGACGCTAAAAACCTTAACTACAGAGAGTTAAACAAGAGATTAAAAGAGCTTATAGCGAAAGGAGAAGTTAAAGAGATTGATATAGTGAATGTTAATGGTCACCGATATATAGGAACAGGACTAGGAAACAACAAAGCAACAATTAGATTACACGGTGTTCCGGGAAACGACTTGGCCGCCTTTATGAACGGAGCTTCTATATTCGTCTATGGGAACGCTGAAGACGGTGTAGGAAACACTATGAACGCGGGACTGGTGGTTATCCACGGAGATGCAAGAGACGTAGTGGGTTATTCCATGAGGGGAGGAAAAATTTTCATTAAAGGCGACGTGGGCTACAGATCAGGCATCCATATGAAAGCTTATATGGATCGCTTTCCAAGCATAGTGGTCGGCGGCAAAGCTGGAGATTTTCTAGGTGAGTACATGGCCGGGGGAGTAATAGTGATTTTAAACCGTAACAATGAAGAATACCCTGTGGGAAATTTCACCGCAACAGGTATTCATGGTGGATCAATATTCGTGAGAGGTAAAGTTTCACAAAACACTTTAGGGATTGGCGCCGAATTAGATGTTCCCAACGAAGAAGACCTAAAGATTCTAAGAGAACTAATTTCAGAATATTCCTCATATTTCCAAGTTAACGAGAATTTAAACAGTTCAGAGTTTACTAAAATTTATTGCAAAAGTCACCGCCCATTCGGGAAACTCTACGTCCTAGAGTAAATCTCTAGAATAAAATAAAAAGAGAATTAGGAGGACATTTTTTATTTTTGAGTTTTTCTGGGAGAAAGACTACCCATGCACAAGTAGCATTTAATATGCGTTACTTTTGGCAATTGACGGGTCTTCACGAGCCATTCGTATATTGCGTTATACTCTGGAAGGCTCACGATTGTTACCAAGTCATGCTCTCCAGCAATTACGTAAATGTCTCTTACCGCCTCATCGCTCTCCAACGCTTTTAGAACCTCTTCTTCGGCTCCCGGCCTTATGTCAAAAATCATAAACGCTATCATCTCTCCTCATCACCCTCAAACATCTATCAAAGCTGATTTCCAAACTTTAACCACGGGCAGAGTTTTGGTTCTCACTATTTCTCTGAGTTTTCTTATATTCATGACAATGTCAAAAATTCTTTTCAGACTGTCAGCAGCTATAATGGCTATTATATCATGAGTTCCTGTTACCAGATGAGATTCTTTTACTTCTGGTGCAGCGTGAATCTTCTCAAAAACAGCATCCTCGGTTCCGGGTATAACATCTATTTCCAGCAAAAGAACGTACATCTCCATCTCCTCAAGAATTGATATGTTTCATAACAGAATTTAATTTAATATGTATTTCTAAAGAAATTAAAAAAAGGATGTAAATTATTAAGCAATTGTGGTTTTAAGGTACCTAGGGTTTCTCATTAATCCAAGCTCTTCGTAGTCCGGTTTAATCTTCAGCTTTCCTTTCTCCATCTCACTCAAGGTGTTTGTAATGCGTTTTTCAATATCGCTCTGAAACTTTAGAGTGGATGCAAACAGTACAAGAGTTCTAATAAAGACATCATTCTCGGCTAGAGCCGGCTCTTTTATATTGATATTGCACTTCCCGCCAACATTGGCTATTTTGCTATCGAAAGTCACTACTTGCTTGTTCTTTTCTGCGTTAAAAATCTTGTAATCCGCTCCCAGAGATACACGTTCTCCAATAATTTTGTAAGCATCAACGGTTCCGCTCTCCTCATTGTAGATACTGAGTGCATAGGTGTCAGTTCTAAGTTTTCCTCGATAAACCTTCTCCACGGTGTGAATGAGTTTATCAACATCCAAGATTATAGCAAATACTGGAAGGGGTTCACCTGTACCAAAGGATTTCGCGATCGATTTGCCAACCATCTCCTCGATACTTCCCCACCAAGAAATATTTCCCGCTTCAGACTGCTTAAAAGCCTTTATGACAAGCCTCCGATTAAAAATACTGTGACCGCCACTCTTCAGTTCGTCTTCGTCCCAAATCGATTTCCTGTACCCTATTACACCAAATTTATCTTTCTCTTTAGCCATTTCTCCGAAAAGATCCATGTCCTGCGTAAACTGGCGGCTCTGGCTCATAAGAACCTCTCTCTGCCGAATACCAACCTCTTCTCCATGAAGCGACGATGCCCAATAATCAATAGTAAACTTTGTGCTTGACAATATTTTTCACCAACCAAAAATTAATAGTCTTTGGTAATATTAGAACAAAACGAATTTATAAAACATTTTGGGTACGGTTAAAAACCCAAAAATATTTGAAAGGCAGTCTAATCTGAGAAACTCGTAAAATTTCCTTATTTCTCCTTATCTCGGTGTTCTTTGTACTCGAGCATTTTAATGAGAGATTTGGCTACTTTCCTCGGATCCGCATATGCTGGGACCCCTCGACTCACAAGCATCTGGGTAAACTCTGTGTCTCTTGTAATTCCAAAAACTGGTCGCTTATATTTCTCCACGAGTTTACCTGAGTCAATGGCGATTTTTTCCATTATCTGTCTATAAATCTGTTCCATCATGTTAAGATACTCTTCACTCAGATTTCCCCTATCTCTCCAGTTTTTAACCATGACTGAGAGGTCTCCTGCAAAAAATTGAATAATCAACGAGTCAACAGCATTATTCTCAAACAGAACATCTCCACTCCAGGCCAGCGTATCCACGTTACGCGTAGCCGCAAGATCTATGGGATTGCCATGACTCCAATAAGGAGGAGCCCTTTCACTTATTTTATCAATAATACTCTGCGATAACTTGGGCACCTCAAGTCCAAACTCCTCACAAGCATCAGCAGCCAAAACTCCCCAACCTCCACCCGGCGTAATAATACCCACTCTTCTCCCCTGAGGTAAAACCCCCATGGAAAAAGCCACCGTATAATCAATAAGGTCTTCTGTGCCCTCGCAAGTAATAATGTTGTTCTGCTTTGCTACCGCGTTAAAAATCTGGGTGGCTCCTGCAATGGAGGCCGTGTGCGAATGGGCAGCATTAGCGCCCGCACTGGTTCTGCCTGCCTTAATAACTATGAAAGGCTTCCTCTTGGTCAACTCCTTCGTAACCCTCAAAAACTTTTCAGCATTACGCACACCCTCTACAAAAGCGGCAACAACCTTCGTATCCGTATCATAAGCAAAATATTCCAGAAAATCTTCTAGCCTCAAAACCGCTTCATTTCCACTACTAATAAATTTGGAAATTCCTCCCCCCATCCTAGCCATCTCCCCCATAAGTACCAAACCCACAGTACCACTCTGACTCACCATACTAATATTCCCACCAGGCGGAAAACTAGTAGCCATCAAAGTATTCAAACTCAAAGAATTATTGATATGCCCCATACAGTTGGGGCCTACTGTTGCTATCTTGTTTTCTTCTGCTATTTTGGCGATTTCTTCCTGCATTTGTTTGCCTTGTTCATCCACTTCGCTGAAGCCTGCGGTTATTATTATGCATGCCTTTACTTTCTTTTCGGCACAATCCCGAAATACTTGGGGTACGTATTTTGCTGGGACGACGATGACGGCGAGGTCCACTTCCTTGGGTACATCGGTGATTTTTGGGTAGGTTTGTTTTCCGTGGACTTTTTCCATGCTGGGATTTACGGGAAAAACTTCGCCCTTGAATCCGCCGAAAATCAGATTGGAAATAACAGCGTTTCCAATTTTGCGTGGAACGTCTGTTGCTCCGATCACTGCAACGGTTCTGGGTTCAAAGAGCGGTTTTAAATCATAGTCGCTGTTCATAGGTGGCACCACAAGGGAGCGTATATAACCACGTTATAAATATTTTTTCTCAAAATTAAAACTAAATAATACGAAGCGGAAACCCACAGAAACACTACTTGAAATGATTTATTTATTTTTCCGCTTTCATGTTCCTCTCTAAGTATTCCCGATACTCAACCATTTTTGCGATGCATTTTACTGCCCTGATAGGGCTTCCAAAAACTGGAACTCTGCTACTTCTAAGAACGTTGTATACTTCACTGTCTCTGGTGACGAAGAAAACGGGTTTTCCATACTTCTCATTTATGCTTGATGCGCTTTCCGCTAGGTTTTCCATAAACCATCTTGATCCTTTTTTAAACATATCAATTTCTTCTTCGCTAAAACTTGAAATCTTGGCAAGAGAGTCAAATGAACTTGAAAAGTCGTAGGCTATGTACGCGTATAGCAGTGCATCAACAACATTCTCTTCAAAGAGAATTTCGCCGCAAAATTTGAAGAGGTTTATGTCTAAGCTAGAAACAAGGTCGATTGGGTTCCTGTGACTCCAGTAACTGGGTGCCAACTCATTAATCCTATTCACCACATCCGCTGGTAACTCTGGCACTTTCAAGCCGTGTTCCTCGCAAGCATCGGCTGAGAGTACTGCCCATCCCCCCGCCCCGCTTAGGATTCCCACTCTTCTTCCTTTGGGTAGAGGGCTCTTGGAGAATGCGGTGGCGTAATCCACCAGTTCATCACTATTTTCTGCTAATGTAATTCCTGTCTGTTTCGCCACTGAACGAAAAACTTGGATTGAACCTGCAATGGAACTGGTGTGGGAATGAGCAGCTTCTCCACCTGCCTTTGTTTTGCCCGCTTTAATAGCTATTAATGGTTTCCTCTTGGTTAGCTCCCTTGCTATCTTAACGAATCTTTTACCTTCACGAACCCCTTCAATAAAAGCAACAACCACCTCTGCTTCAGGATCCTCTCTATAATACTCTAAGTAGTCCTCTAATTTTAAAACCGCTTCATTTCCACTGCTAACAAACTTTGTGAAACCGGCACCAGTCTTAGAGATAGTATCCATAAGTACCATACCGAGGGTTCCGGACTGAGAAACCATGGCTATGTTTCCCTTATTAGGATTCACCGGGCTCATTATGGCAATGAGATTGCTAGAAGCACTATAAACGCCCATACAGTTAGGACCCACAATTTTTATTCCGCTTCTTCGACCTATCTCGGAAATCTCATTCTGCATTTTCTCTCCTTCCCCTCCCACCTCCTTGAAACCCGCAGTTATCATGATGCAGGCTTTAACTCCTTTCTTTTCGCACTCCTTTAAAACCTCAAGAGCCGTAGCAGCCGGCACGGTTATAACCACCAAATCAATGTCACCCGGGATTGATGTAATATTTGGACAAGTTTTTAATCCTAAAACCTCATTCTCGTTTGGATTCACGGGGTAGATTTCACCCCTGTATTCTCCGGAAAGAATCGCAGCGAGGGTAGCGCCACCAATCTTTCCAAATGTATTGGAGGCACCGACCACTGCAACGTTTTTTGGTTTGAATAGAGCATCAAAATCGCTTTCTTGTCTATCCATAGTTATCTCCAAACCCGAAGTTACTAGCTCCTGTATAAATAAGTTTGGGGAACTTTTTCGTTTAAAATGAGTGGGCCAGTAAAATATTTATTTGGCAACATACTTATACTAATATACATATATTGGAGGTAAACTCTTGTTTGACAAATTAAAGAAAAAAGCCGAAGAGGCTGGAAAGCGAACCGCTACTACCGCAGCAAGAAAAGCAACTGAGAAAGCTGCTGGGAAGGCTGCGAAAAAGATCTCTGACGCGAGAATTAAATCAAAGACGCCCGAAGCTAAAGGCGACCCCAAGGAAATGGCTATAAAGGCCTATGAACTCCTCCAAAAGGGAGACTACAAAGGATGGGCAAAAACACTATCCCTCTACCTACAGGAAAAAGTTGACATAAAAGGTTCAACCGCAAGCTTTTGGTGGAACACTGGAAGACACTACATCGAGGACTACGGAGTCTACTACGAATTCCAAAAAGAGGCGAAAGCTGAGTTTCCCAATCAGAGAAAATTCTTCTTTAAACGCAAAAACGCAGACGGCAGCGATAGAGGGTCTCCAGTGCCCTGTACAGTCCGCATAGACGACGACGGGGTTTGGCGGGTAGAACAACAAAGTGTCTAGCTAACTATTCAAATTTTAAACACTCATAAAATATTGTGGTTAGCTGTTTGTCTCAAGATTAAAGAAACTTCATTGAGATAGTAAGAGAGCAAACAGTACTAGAAAAATAAGAATAAGTGTACCTAAAACACTCCGTTCACAGGCTAACCACAAAAGTTTTATTCTAACCTTTGGGCGAAATTTAACCCTATAAAAAGAGAGTCAAGATTTCTAAATAAAGATATATTTGACGCATTTTAATTTCAGTAAATGGAAACCTTTGCCACCCCCTTTATTTGTAAAAACTTTGGTATCAATTCTCCAGGTATTTTTCTATCGGCAATAAATGTTAGCCTGGGTTCCGGGCTGAGTTCGGGATCATCCGTGAGAGCTTGCCTAATACTTATACCCTCGTTGGCAAGTATCATGGCGGCATTGGCTAGTATACCCACACCCCGAGGATCATCAGCTGTGATCTCAAGCACTCCCAGATTGAGAGGACGCGCAATATCTTTTAAAGAGATTCCAGCAGACTTCATAAGCGTAAAAATAGTTCTAAGCTCCTCATTTTTGTTAATCATTTTAATAGTTTCAACAACGGTTCTTCTATCCACCTTCGCCGCCTGAGCTATTCTCCTAATGGGAATCTCAATATCATTACAGTGAATCCTTCCGTTCTTAATGTTTAAACCATTCTCAACCAGAACCCTCGCCACAGCGAGTCTTTCTGAATGGTCCGAAAAGTATTCTGAGGTTTTTCGCCACATACTTAACCCTCGATGTTGAATTGATTTATGTGGTTATATGTACATATTTGTACACGTAAGATTTAAATTTAACCTAAGTAACAAATATTGTTCATAAAGGTAACTAAAATACTTCAAAGACAAAACTCCAAGACATAAAAGGAAAATCAAAAAACATTAAAGGTGAAAAATATGCCATCCAGAAAAATACTACTAGATGAAGAAGAAATACCCAAAAAATGGTACAACATACAACCCGACCTACCAAAACCCTTGCCACCCCCTCTAGACCCACAAACCAGAGCCCCCCCACCACCCGCAGCGCTGGAAGCCATATTTGCAAAAGAACTCGTAAGACAAGAAGTCAGCCAAGATCGATGGATAGACATACCCGCAGAAGTACGAGAAATCTACCGAATCTGGAGACCAACACCACTCTACCGAGCCATCGGCCTCGAAAAAGCTCTAAAAACACCGGCAAAAATCTATTACAAGTACGAAGGAGTAAGCCCACCAGGAAGCCACAAACCAAATACCGCAGTAGCCCAAGCTTATTACAACATGAAAGAGGGCACAGAAAAACTAACAACAGAGACCGGAGCAGGGCAGTGGGGTTCCTCACTAGCATTTGCTTGTTCAGTGTTTGGTTTAAAGTTAACAGTCTATATGGTCAAGGTCAGTTATCAACAGAAACCTTATCGCCGGGTCATGATGGAGAACTGGGGTGCTGAGGTTTTTGCAAGTCCAAGTAACAACACAGAATTCGGCAGGAGGGTATTATCGGAGGATCCTGATAATACGGGAAGCCTTGGATTAGCAATTAGCGAAGCTATGGAAGATTCACTATCAAGCGATAAAACAAAATACACCTTAGGTAGCGTACTCAATCATGTACTTCTACACCAAACTGTTGTTGGACAAGAAGCATTAAAGCAGTTCAAACAAGTAGACGATTATCCAGACGTCATCTTCGGTTGTATTGGTGGCGGTAGCAGTTTTTCCGGATTGTACTGGCCATTCTACTATGAAAAGGTTTCCAAAAAGGCTCCTAAGAATTGCGATTTTATTGCGGTCGAACCAACGGCGTGTCCCTCATTGACAAAGGGTTCCTACATGTACGACTTTCCGGACGTAAACGCATCGGGTCCGATGCTCAAAATGCATACACTCGGCCACAAATTCATCCCACCCCCAATACACGCAGGCGGGCTGCGTTACCATGGAATGGCTCCCACATTATGCCTCCTTAATGTAGAGGGTGAAGTGGGTATCAGGGCTTACAATCAGGTTGAGGTATTTGAGGCGGCGACCCTGTTTACTAAGGCTGAAGGTATAATTCCTGCTCCAGAACCGGCACACGCTATTAAGGCTGTGGTTGATGAGGCGTTAAGGTGCAAAGATAACGGTGAGGAAAAGACCATATTGTTTCTGCTTTGTGGACACGGGCACTTTGATATGCAAGCTTACGACGACTATCACTCCAGCAAGCTGCAACCCTACGAGTATCCAAAGGAGAAAATCGAGCTAGCACTGAAACAGTTAAGAGAAATGGTTCCATGGGCCGATTCAGCGTGAACTAGCCAAAAATATTTACTGGCAGCCATTGGTGTGTTATACTTTGAGCTCGGGTAGTACTGCCCTAACTTAGGACACTAAAACATATCTATAATTTTTTTTAATTTTTACTACCTTTTCTATATCCTTTTTCTTGATTTATTTTCAACTTGTTATTTTGTATATGTTGTAACTTTTGAGCTTTTAACCAGAAAATTTTGTGGTGTTTATTAGGTATGCTACGATAAAATTTATGATGTTTAGAGCTTTGATGGAGTTCTATTATGTGGAAATATTGAAAATGTTTTCTTATTCATACTGCTCTAAACAGCGGACCAACAGAATCTTTGGAATCTACAAGTGAAATGGAGGAATGTTAATGTCTCAATTTCAGACTATTAGAAATCAAGCATTTGATTTTTTAAAAGAGATGGAGAAAGAGAATTCTGCCATAGAGTTCTCGACAATGAGTTATGCCGATGGTAGAATTTTTGCTACTACCCTAACAGAGAGCATGGATAAAGAGGTTATTGCCTGTTCTGAAACAGCGACATTTTTCATTGGTTCAAATTTGGTAAACCGCTTAGCCAGAGGGGAAATTGATAGAGTGCTAATAAGCGGGAACAATGGTGAAATTTTGATTCAGGGCGTAGGGCGACATTCAGTTCTTACCGTCGCGGTCAAAAAAGGTGCAAGTATTAAAAAAGTCATAAGCGGAGTTAAGAAGCATCTCCCAAAATTTGTTAGCATAGAGGAGTCCTTCGAAGATATATTGGCACAGTACTATCTCCTAGAGGACGAGGTAATTTCCACTCCAAAAACAGAAAAAACTTCAATTCCAAGTTAGAAACAAAATTATAAAACCAAAATATGGTAGAGTCCACGGCTTCGGTCGTAGAATTATTTCAGATCTAGGTTCGGCGAGTAAAAATACTTGCCTAACCTGACAACCTTTTTTTAAAAAAAATTTTGATCGAATAGAACTATAAAAGTTGTGGATTCTATGGTTTTAATTTTGGGTAGAATGGTTAGGCTCTTTTTACAAAACCTGGTTTGGGCTCAAATATTAGTCCATCGTTTTTCAACTGGGTCAAAGCTCGGTTTACGAAAGCGGCATCAATGTTTTCCAAGTCGGCTTTCTCTCTGACAACTTCTACTGGAACCGGGGCGTCTGTCTGCTCTTCTAAAGTCCGGATAATTTCTAGAATTGTTTCCATCTTGTCACGCTGGCTTTTAGTGGTTCCCACATATATGGCGTCGATATCAAATAATCCCTGTTCGTCTCTACCTACCTGTCTTAGTGAGTATCTCATTAGGCGGATCACTGCTTCTGCGTCCTCAGATGAAACCTCTCCACGCAGGGCCATGCGAGCTCTAGCCTCCGAAAGCCTTACTAAAGCTTCCAACTGTCGAGCTGTTATGGGAACTGGTGAGTCTGGTTGCTCACCCATTTTTCGCATCTCCAAATAGAATTCTCTCAGCTTCTCAGTAGCCTCAATAGTAAGCCTAGGGTTAATGTTTTTCCTAGAATAGATAATGTATTTTCTCAGAAGGTCGGGTAGGATAGGGGGGGTCTTTTCTATTGACCGCGTTCTGTGCAGAGAGAGGATGTGATCGGTCATCAGCTTATCCTGTTCCTCCATCGGTCGATCCAAAATCACAAATATTAAATCAAATCTTGAGAGGATGGTGACAGGTAGTTTCAGGTTTTCAGTAACAGTTTTGTAAGGATTCCAACGTCCCAGTGCGGGGTTTGATGCTGCTAATATTGCGGTGCGTGCGTTGAGTGTGGCTACTATTCCTGCTTTTGCTATGGAGACCGTTCCTTGTTCCATTGCTTCGTGGATGGCAACTCGGTCCTGTTCTCTCATTTTATCCATTTCGTCTACACATGCTACTCCACGATCTGCGATCACTAGCGCTCCTGCCTCTAGGATCATGGTTCCGGTGTCTGGGTCGCGAAGAACAGCGGCTGTTAGTCCTGCGGCTGTGGTTCCTTTTCCTGAGGTGTATAATCCTCGTGGTGCTATGCGTGCCACGTATTGTAACAGTTGGCTTTTTGCAGTTCCGGGGTCTCCCACCATGAGTACGTTGGATTCTCCTCTTATAGTGACGCCGTCTTCCATGACCTTCGTTTGTCCACCGAAGAGTAGTAGGGCTACTGCCTCTTTGATGTTTTCCATCCCATATATGCTGGGAGCTATGGACCGGATTATTTTTTGGTATATGAAGGGGTCTTCTGCGAGTTCTTTGATCTTTTTTTCCTCTTCTTCTGTTATCTCTACTGTTTCGAGTTCTATCTCCGATACGTCTACATTGTTTATTTCTAGGTAGCTTCTGAAGGTTACGAGTTTTCCTCCCCTGGCTGTGGTTTCTGGTATGGAGCGCAATATTCCTGTTAGTGTTATTCGGTCTCCGGGTCTTGCAATGTCCACGATGTCGTCGATTAGTATTGCGTCTAGGCTGCGGGGTAGTTGTCCTGGCGGTAGTTCTTCTGGTTTTTCCTGTATTCTTATTTTTTGCCAATCGATGAATTTTGATTCTTCTATGATTAGTTTGAAGGGCCCTTTTCTTCGGCATGAGGGGTTGAAGCACTCTGAGGGTTGGTTAATTTTTGTATCTAACTGTTTAAGAACCATTACTTCGCCGCATCTTTGGCAAACGAATACTGCTTCTGTGAGTTGGGGTTTTACTTCGCTGGCTCTGGTAAGTATTCCGCTGACCATTATTAACTGATTTATATGGTCTGATCTGATTTTTCTGAGATGGATGTGGTTTTCTTCGGGTAGGTTGGCGAAGCGGACATGGAAGTTTTCCACGGTCTCAGCGTATTCTGGATCCTCGGCTTCTATGATTCTTCGTAGTGTTTGATCCATCTCTTTAAGAGTTTTTTCTGGTCTTTCCAGCATTGTTTTTGCCATTTCTGGGTCGAATCTAATTAGGTCGTCGAAGTGGATCGTTAGGCTTCGCTCTCCGGTTATGGTCATCTTCTGAATTTTTTCGCGGTACTCCATTACTCCCGATTCTGAGCGATAGTTTTTAACAAAATTTTCGAAACGTTCGGCTGAGTCTTCGCTAATCATTATTATCTCCTATTATACAATTATGTAGCTTTTCCTGAGAAGAGTGTTATTATCCTTTCTGATTATTTCTTAAACCGCCTCCCTTTTAAAAGTACGTAACCCGTTCTCCCAGCTTCTAATCAGATTGTTAAGTCTGTCGTATAGCCATTTCTCTTCTTCTGTCATGTTTTTAACCATTTCTGATCTACGTCCGCCCTTAAGGGCTATTTTCATAATCTTAGATAAACGCTGCGACATCAAATCTGTTACCATGCCCTCCACTTTTTCCTTCTCCGAGTCATCTACACTGGTATCCGTATAGTACATTTTCAACTTCAGGTAAAAAGTGGGTTCAATTTGTTGGAGTTGGGTTTTATTCGCTTCAGCCCAAGACTGTTTATATAACTCCGACAAGTCAAACTTGATTTCCTCCCTATATTTAACAACTCCATACTGCACCAGTTCTGCGGCTTCCCATAGTTTCAGAGTCAATTCTCTACCTTCCACGAAAGGACCAAGGTTTCTAGGACCAATCTCTATTTTCGGATGATCTCGAATAACGACAACCTTAACTGGACTATTTTCAAATCTGAAAAGAAAGCGGGAAACGTCAAACTTGATATCAAATATGGATTCGCCACCTTGCTCCAAAAACAATACTCTCCTCAAAAAATTTAAGGAACAAATCTCTTTTCGAAAGTTTTTTCTAGAATTTAGATTATTAGCGTCGTTATTAAAATTTCTTATATTCTATTATAAACCCCTCTTACTTGGAGAGAATAAACTATTATAGAAAAGTTGTTATAAAACCCTTAGTAAATTTCTCAAGGGAGAGGTTCAATGTCTTCTAAATCGTTTCTGAAATGTATCGGTTGTGGCGCGGAGTATGATTCGTATCCTATACGGACGGTTTGCAATAAATGTGGATCGCTGCTTCAATACACGTATCTCTATGAGGAAATCGGGAAATCATTTGAGGGTGCTGGTTTCTGGAGGTATGCGTCTCTCTTACCGCCGGTCAGTAAAGAGAGTATCGTATCCCTGGGTGAGGGAGGAACTCCTCTCCGACGAGCAAAGAACCTCTCCAAAAAGTTGGGCGTTAAAAATCTGTTTCTTAAGGATGAAACAATGAATCCCACAAATTCTTTCAGGGATCGCGCTGCTACACTCATGATTTCTAACGCATTGGACTTGGGATACAAGAAAGTGATATGCGCTTCCAACGGTAACCTAGGGGCCTCAATCGCAGCGTACTCCGCCAACGCGGGTATTAAATCCACTATAATTGTTCCCAAAAGGGTGGATCTGGGAAAACTGGCTCAGATGCACATATACGACGCAGAAATAATTCAAAAAGGCGAAATAGTTGACGAAGCAATAATCGAGGCAGAGAAGCTAGTTAACGGAAACTATCAGGCTACACCAGAACTCAATCCCCTTACCCTAGAAGCCCAAAAAACAATTTCCTTAGAAATATTCGAACAGTACGGGGTGCCTGACTGGTTGCTGGTTCCCACGGGATCCGGTAGCACAGCTTATTCTCTCTGGAAGGGTTTCCAAGAATTACGAGCTCTAGACCTGATAAAAAAAGAGCCTAGGATTGTGATTGTTCAACCTGTTAGTTGTGCACCAATCACTGAGGCATACAAGGGTAATAAGGATATAGTGGCTGTAAAGAAACCAGAAACCAGAGCCTTGGCATTACTCGTGGCTAACCCCGCATACGGCAAGTTGGCTCTTCAGGCTGTAAGAGAGTCAAATGGGACCAGTATAGCGGTTCCAGACGAACAAACATTGGAAGCTGAGAGGTTACTCGCAAAGTCCGAAGGAATTTTTGTGGAACCCGCCAGCGCTACAGCCATAGCTTCTCTTCAAACCCTGTTAAGCCAAGGGGAAATCTCAGAATCTGAAACCGTGGTTTGCCTATTGACTGCTACCGGCCTCAAAGCTCCATACGTGCTTGAAGCACTTGCAAAAGATAGATTGGACTCAAGGAGAGAAACCCTTGGATTACGCGCCCGCGGCTGGGACATAAGCACTAAACTAAAAATACTGAGACTTCTAGATCTCGGAGATTCTTACGGTTACGAGATATGGAAAGCAACTGATAAAAAAATCTCCATACAAGCAGTGTATCAACACCTAGAGGATATGGAGCGGAAAAACCTGGTGCAATCCTTCACTAAGGAAAGAAGAAGATACTTCACTATAACCGAAAAAGGAAAAAGGGTGCTTCAAGCGCTAGAAGAACTAATAGTGCTCCTATAATAGTTATAAATAATTAACTCGACAATGTTAAATTTAAGGTTGTTTCCTCCTTCG
>DXJA01000232.1 GCA_019056875.1 Candidatus Jordarchaeum madagascarense | reverse complement strand
CCTGTGGCAGATCTGGGTGTAGTTTTGGTACGCATGATTTCACCGTTTGGCAGTACTACCTCCATTGAAATTACCATGTCTTCTATTTTGCCATATTTGGATGACAGGGAACCCGCTGAACGGCAGGCGACAAATCCTCCAAGACAGGAGGTATACTGGGATGCGGGAAAGTGTCCTGTAGTGAAGCCCGCTTTGTTTAATTCTCTCTCTAGGTCTTCTCCAATTATGCCAGGTTGGGCAGTAACAGTGGCAGATATTTCATCTATTTTCAGAATTTTGTCCATTTTTTTAACGTCGAGAATTATTCCTCCCTGAATGGGTATGGCTTGCCCGCAGGCTCCGGCTCCTCCAGCGAAAGGTATAACGGGAATCTTCTTTGTGTTAGCGAGACGCAGAATTTTTGATATTTGCTCCTTGTTTTCCACATGGACGATGAAGTCTGGTGGGGGGAGCATTTTACCCATGTCAATAAGCATTAAGGCTTGGGGCCAAGCGTCTCTGGAGTAGCATATTTTATCAACTTGAGAGATAGAAACGTTATCAGCTCCTACAATCTCTACCAGTTCGTCGTAAATCATTTTCTTCACAAAGTCGGACTCTAAGTTTTCTTTCATTCCTAATTCACCTAGTTTTAATTGATTCCTATACCTCGTCTGAAACCCTTAACAAGAATTATCAGAATTGAAGTAGAATGGTTAAAAGAATTACATTTTTTTCTTTTTAGGTTTACTGTTTAAGCTCCGTATAATCTTTTCGCTAGAAAAACTGTGTAATCAAGGGCTTCTGTTTTGGCTTTCTTTTTGAATAGGGCTTGATCTATTTGTACTAAGCAAAGGGGGCAGGGTGTTACCACTGTTTGAGCTCCCGATTTTTGAATATCTTCTATTTCTTTTTTAATTATTACCCGGGATATTTGGGGATTGTAGAGGTTTAGTAAACCGCCTGCTCCACAGCATCTTTCCGGGTCTTCTAATCTTTTAATCTCCACATTTGGTAATATTTCCAGAATTTCTTCAGCGTAATCCGTGGTATATTTGCCCACGTGTCGGTCTAGGTGGCATGGTGAATGTAGGGTGACGCTTATGTGCTCGGGGTGGTTTTTAAGCAGTTTTTCGAATTTTTCTCTTCCAAAATCTTCAATGATATATTCTATTATGTGCTTTACCTCAAAGTCAGCGTTATTTCTTTGTCGTATCCCTTCAAGAGTCGCGGTGCAGCCGGCACAGGTGGTAACAACTGTTTTCGCTCCCAGATTTTTCACTTTTTCAAGAAAGTCTTTTTCTAGCTTATCAACCATCTCCGAGTCTCCCATTAAAATTGCAGGTAGACTGCAGCACTTTAGGTCAGGCAGTAGGGTGTAATCCGCTCCCAGTTTTTCAAGCACCAGTTTGGCGCTCTCTCTTATTTCTGGGAGAAGGTTATCGGCCTGACAACCGGGAAAATAGAGAACCTCAGCGTTGGATTTAACCTTATCCGGCACATAGGGAAGACCCAGCATTTCAAGCCTCCCCTTAGCGCTCTCAATTTTTGCCTCTTTATCCATTGGCTCAAAGGCTAAGCCGTACTCATTTAGGTTTTCAAGCATAGGCTCAAAGCTATTGGGCACCAAGTCTCTTCTCTGCTCAAAGAGTTTTGACCGGATGAGGCTCACCACTTTGGGTACTGGTACGTTTTTTGAGCAAATCTCTTGACAGCGTCCACACTGGGTACAAAAGTATACCACATCTTTTGCCTTCCAGAACTCTCTCACGGTTCTTGAGAGTTCGCTGGTTATGCTTCTTGGGCCGGAATAGGACTCATGTTGGAGAACTTCTAGGATTGGACAAACCGCCAGGCATAATCCGCAGTTTTGGCAGGCTTCCACTTTTTTATAAGTTTCATCCTCCTCGGGTTCGAGCTTCATTATGTCTTCTTCTTTTAGTATTCCTTCTATGTGTTTCATCTCTTGTTCAGGCATCGGTTTTTCCTCCTCAACTAGACGCGTTCAGCCCCGCTAGGTAGCCTGTAGCTAGGGCTACGCCCATTCCACTCTTCTCAGCCATGTAGTTGTATCCGGACAGGATTGAACCCGCAGCGTACAAGTTGCTGTATACAGGCTCTCCCTCATAGGATATGGGCTGTAATTTTTCATTAACACTAATTCCGCTTGAGAATAGTCGGTGTCCACCCTTTGGAAAGACTTCCCTGCTCAGCAACTTTTCCAAGTAAACCTCCTCCAAGTTTGACCCATCACCGCCGAAGACTGGTAGGTTGAACACTGATTCCTTAAGGAAGTCACAATCTTCTTTTAGTCCTCCGCCAAGAAAGCTACCCGAAGCTAGGATGTAGGCGTCGGCCTCGATTTCTGTTACTTTTCTGCCCATCTCCACTCTTAGACTTTTTACAATGTTATTACAGTTTGCACCCACCACCTTGTATCCCCGCCGAACAATTGCCCCCGCTTTCTGAGCCGCCTTTTCAAGACGCTTTACAAATCGGTATCCGGGAACAGACGGAGGGAAGGATATGAGTTCAAAAACGTTCGCTCCCGTGACCTCTGCTAGGGTCTTAATGTTCTCCTCGGGAGACTCCAAACCCGCTGTGGGTATAGCAATTTGTTCTGCGGACTTGGCACTTTTTTGAAGATTTTGCCCCATCTTTTCAAGCATTTCTGGATCATCTATTATTCGGGCGATCTCTATTGCCAGTATGTCGCCTCTCCCCTCTAGGCCCGGAACATCTAAATAGGTGTGGTTTACAGATTTGGGTTTGATTTTGAGACGGGATACCGTATCGGAGAAGGATTGGGCACAAAACTTGGGATTATAATCGGGGAACCCCTTCAACCCCACGAAGACCACTGAGGAGTCTTCGAGGTTTTTTAGGATACCACTATAGATTGTCGAGGGACAGAGGCAGGTCGGCTTAAAGGTGCCCACAAAATTTGTAACAAGGACATTTTCATCCAGGGAGCCCACAAATTTTGCCCCCACAGACTTCATACTTCCAACGAAATCTTCTAGGGCTTTGCGAACAATTTTTTCGGATTCCTGTGCACGCTTATCGGGCTCGGTTTTCCGACCACCACCAATAGTTGAGTAGGGATGGTTCTTATACTTGCTAGCTATGGTACGTACTCCCTCGATTGCGGAAACGAACATCCCGTTTGAGGATAAATATCCTGCTACGTCAATCACACCCGATGATTGTATGGTGGCTCCGGAGCCCTTCTCTGCCACCAGAACTTTGAGCCCCTTTTCCGCCGCTTTTCTTGCGGCAGTTAGCCCCGCGGCTCCGGCTCCAATGACAAAGACATCCACTTTCATCGCTCAGTCCTCCCTCCAGAAGCCGGGTAGATTATCATAATTTGCAACGCTGGCGTATATTGCCTGGTTGAGCTCTTCCTCACTCACCTGGTCTCCGCGGAGAAGGACACACTTGCCCTTCCATCTTTCTTGGGCGAAGTTTATAGCGTCCTTGTGGGCTTGTTCGGGACTGAGGTTGAGTTCGTCGGCGATTACGGTGAGGGCTTTAAAGTTACAGAAGGTGCTCTGGCAGGGGCCCATTCCTAGTCTCACTCTTCTGCGAAGGTCGCCTAGGTTGGTTGCGAACTCAGTTCTTAGAGAGTATCGTATCTCAGCCTCGGTTACAGATTCACATCTGCAGATAGTGGATTTGTATTCAGGGTTTTCTTGGGTGAGCTTCAGGATTTCTGGCGTGTTGGATCCGTGTCTGCTTGCTATTCGGCCAACCGTGTGTGTGGGCATATTGTACTCCTCGGCCCATAGTTCTATGTCAACCTCACCCTCCGCACCGGGTAAGGGTTCTATGTGTGTCCTAACCTCAGCCTCAACACCCAGTTTCTGGCATATAAGGTCGGTCATCTTTTCCGCCATTATGCGGTAGATGACCAGTTTTCCTCCCTCAAAGCTCACATATCCCTTTACTCCGTCACGCTCCTCATGATCGACTAGTACAAAGTTGCGGGTTGCATCATCCTCGGATATCCACCATTCGGGTAGCATAGGCCGCACGCCGCAAAAGGTTCGGATAACCCGAGCCTCCCTGAGGGAGGGTACAGCTACCTCCATGCTGGATATCAGATACTCCACATCATCATAGCTGGTTTCGGCATCATCCGGATTTCCGAAAATGTCCCAAGCGGTGGTTCCCAGAATTGTAGTGTCAAAATGAGGGAATAGGTACGCTGATCTTCCGTCTAGGGCTCGGCAGATGACCGCAGTCCCGGTTATTCTTCGGTCAAAGACAACGTGAGAACCCTTGTTGAGTCTAAGAGGCTGATTTATTCCAGCCATTTTGGAAATCTTACCCACCCAGGGTCCCGAACAGTTAGCAACAAATTTTCCATAAATTTCCTCAATCTCACCGGTCTTTTTATCCCTTACTTTAACGCCTTTAACGCGGTCGCCCTCTCGAATAACATCTATAACTTCGGTGTAGTTGCGAACATCCGCACCGTGATTCTTAGCGGATAGGGCGTTCAGCATGCAGAGTCTGAACGGGTCAATAAACATCTCATCCAGATAGGCGGCTAGAAGTATTTTATCGCTCAGTTTGGGCTCAATTTTTCTGGCTTCCTCTGTGCTCAACAGCATAATTGGACTCGCACCCCGCTCGGCGGTGTGCTTACTGTAATCCGTTTTACCCGAAGTTCTGGCCTTTAAATCGATTTCATTCAAAATCGCGGTAATTATTGGAAGGCGGAAAACAATGTGTTTAGCAATTTTTTGGAGGTAAACAACTTCCTTGGTGCACATGGCAACCATTTCTGGCTCATTCAGATACTTGACACCGCCAGATATCATGCCCGCACAGGCACCAGCGGTACCGGAACCAAAATCGTTCCTTTCAAGGAGAATGGTTTTCAATCCACGCATAGCACAGTCCCGAGCAGTGCCCGCACCAGAGGAACCGCCGCCAATCACAATAACATCATACTCGTCCTTCAAATAAAACATCTCCATAAAATTAAAATAAAACAGAATGATAATGAAATAAACTTGGACTTTTACCAGAATTAAACGAATAGCTTCAAGCAACCTTCAACCATTTGGCGGGAGCCAACTATATAATTCCCATTTGCTAATAACTCTTGAATCATTTAAAAGTTTAATCACAATAATTTTATCAGAATCAAAGTTTGATTTGATTACTTAAACATAATGTAATTCGTGGTTGCTGTTTTCATGGAAATTTATATAAAATCAACCTGCTTAAACAAAATTGGAGTTTAATAATTTCCTTTATGTACTGATGTAAATTCATTTTACCTATTTTAGAGGTTGTGGGAATTTGAACATATTAGAGATCGAGAACCTCAATGTGACTGTGGATGGTAAGAAGGTATTAACTGATTTTAACTTGAAAATTCCTCAAGGCGAAGTGCACGTTATTTTCGGTCCCAACGGTAGTGGTAAATCCTCTCTCATCTTCTCCATACTTGGTTTTCCGAAATACCGGATAATATCGGGCAGTATCCTTTTCAAGGGTAAAGATATTACAGATCTCCCTACGAACGAGCGGGTAAAGCTGGGAATCGGTGTCACTTTTCAGCATCCTCCCTCAATAAGGGGCGTTAAATTAGGAGATGTCTTAAATAATATAAATAAGAAAAATATTGAGGCGGCGGGTGGAGAAAAGACCCTGGCGCAAAAAGTGAATTTTCCAGCCAGCTTTTTCGAAAGAGACCTTAACTATGGCTTCTCGGGGGGCGAAGTCAAGCGTTCCGAAGTATTACAAATACTGGTGCAGAGACCCGAATTCATAATGCTAGACGAGCCCGACTCAGGCGTTGACGTGGAGAACCTGGAATTAATTGGCAAAGTTATAAACGAGCTTCTAATAAATAACTCGGGTATGCTCATAACCCACCAAGGATACATACTTCGCTATGTTAAAGTAGACCAGGCTCATGTAATAATTAATGGTTGTATTGCCTGCTCAGGGGAGCCCATGTTAACCCTGGACCACATTCTCAGAGAGGGTTACTGGTGGTGTAGTCAATGTCGAACCTTAGAGAAAAAGCTTTAACCGCAAAAAATAAACCGGCGCTATACGGCCCAGACCTTAATCTGGATGAATACTCCCGAAACGCGGAAAACTGGGACGAGGCTGAGATATCGGATCTTCCCGAGGATATAAAGGTGGGTGCACTGAGTTGTGGTGTCACCCCAAAACTTGGGGAGAGAGCGGGAACATTTTTCCAGATAGACCATTCTGTTGTTTCCTGCAACACGAACAAGGTATTTGAAAATAAGGTTGAAATAATGAGCACCAAAGCCGCTCTAAAGAAATACGACTGGTTTAAGGATTATTGGTGGAAACTGGTCTCAGTGGACACTGACAAGTACACGGCATTGGCTGAGCTAGAATGGGATCATGGATACTTTATTCGGGTTTATGAGGGCGCGAAGGTTACTCTGCCCCTTCAGTCCTGCATGTTTATGGCGAATGAGAGCGTTGACCAGAATGTGCACAATGTGGTTATCCTCGAGCCAAATTCTGAAGTTCAGATGATTACCGGATGTGTTGTTCACTCAACGGTGAGAAAGGGGCTTCATGTGGGAATCTCGGAAATGTACCTAAAGAAAGGAGCTAAATTGACCTTCACCATGATTCATAACTGGCAGCAAAACATTGACGTGCGTCCCCGCACTCAAGTACTATTAGAAGATGATGCGACCTTTATTAACAACTATGTGCTTCTGAAACCGGTGAGAAGTATTCAGACCTACCCCATCGCTCACTGCAAAGGAGATAGGTCTACAGCCCTTTTTAACTCCGTTATCTATGCAAACGGTCAATCCCAAATTGACCTAGGCTCAAGAGTGATTCTTGATGGGGAGGAGAGCCGAGCGGACGTGAGTTCAAGAGTTATTGCTACTGATAAAGCCAAAGTTTTTTCTAGGGGCATCCTTATTGGAAACACACCCAGTTGCAAAGCACACCTTGAATGTAATGGGCTTCTACTTTCAAACACAGCGTCTATCCACGCCATTCCTGAACTTATTGGTAACGTTAGCGGAGCGGAACTCTCACATGAGGCAGCTGTGGGAAAAATCGCCGAGGAACAGGTACAGTATCTCATGGCAAGGGGCTTCTCAGAGGAAGAAGCTGCCTCCCTAATTGTGAGAGGCTTCATGGACGTAAGCGTCTTCGGCCTCCCGGAATTCTTAGAAAAAGAAATCAAGTTGGCTATAGATCTGACTGCAAAGGCGCTATAAAACTGTAAAAAATGAGTTCCCCATGGTAGGGGTTAATCTTCTTCTTTTCTTTTCTTTTCCATGTTTATTGCTATCACAACCGCCAGTATCAGGAAGGGATCAACATCTTCTAATATTCGAACACCGTAGTGGTCACGAATGGAAAAAAAACTTTTAGACACCTCGGCTACATCTTGGCCGGATGTATCTTCAATTTTGTACTCCAATCCAGTTATGTTACCATCCACATCTAGTATTTTTTTACCCAGAGGATCCTCCACCCTCCAGTCGTCACCAATAGCTATAACTTTCTTTTTAATGGTTCCAATCCTTTTTTTGTTCTGGTTAATAACTTCATAGTTGGCTATGGGGGTCAAAAGTTTCCTGTTAACGAAACCCAATTTTTTCCCAGAATTATCAATAAACTCAATTTCCTCTTTTACTGTGAAAAATTTTTTAATAGCCTTACCCAGCTCTTCTCCTTTCTCATCTTTAATTATCAAGGTGTCACGTACCGATAGTAATTTTTCATCAATAAGATAAGTTCTGTAATCGAACAAGCCCATTTTCAAAACCTCTAGAAATTGATATCAATAAACAGTTTAATATTCTTTGCCTGCTTTTAAACAAAAATTCTATCAAACCAAACCTTACGCATATTACTAGTTTTTTTAAAATTGAACCTAAATACATATTATAGAATGGACTCTGTTTTTCTAATAGCCCAGAGAATAGGAAATTGAGAGCAGCTATAAACATTTTTCTTATATTAACTGCTCCGCTATTTGGATTTCTGCCTCTTCCTCTGCCATATCTGAAAACACTAGTAGAATATCTAGTTCTAGGAATCTGTTTCTAAGATTCTCCGCTATACCCTTCAGGGTGAAAATAAGTAAACCTTCCTTAGCGTAGCTTTCTGCGATTAAGGCCAGTCTATCACTAACCTTGAAAATTATCAGACACGTTTTGGCAAAGTTTTTTATGTGATAATCACCCATATCCATGAGTTTCAGAGCCGGAACAAAGTCCTTTAGAGTCCTGTTTAAGCCTGCTTGAAAATTGTTGTAAATAATTTTTCCATCCTCATCCATCAGAGCCAGATATGTTTTTGTAATCAAAGAGGATTTAATACTTTCCATTAAGTCATTAATTTTTATTTCCATTTAAATCAACCAGAATCTTTTTAGAACACCCTCACTAATGCGAGTTTGTCTTAGCTAAAGAGTTTACACTGGACTTTTTATTTCTTAATATGTTAGAGGTAACATTCAAAAAATACGAAAAATAGCTACTGATTTCCACAACCAAAAAGCGAAAGGTCTAGGTATATTTAAGGGATTAATAGAGACTCTAAAATTATATTATAATAGTTTGAATGGGTTTTTTAAGAAATTCTATCTGAGTGGGTGTCTAATACTAGGGTCAAATTGGACTGCTTTATCAAAGCACTTCTTGGCTTCTTTATCTTTACCGCGCGCTTGAAGAGCGTCGCCTTTATTGTACCACGCCTCAGGATACTTTGGAAATATTTTTATTGCCTTATCAAAACACTTTACGGCATCCTTAAATTTACCAAGCCTATTAAAAGCTTTACCTTTAAGATTCCACGCCCTCGCATCACTTGGGTCAATTTTTATTGCCTCATCATAACATTTTACTGCTTCCTCAAATCTACCCTCTTTATAAAACTTGTCTCCTTCTAAAAACCAATTTTCCACCATTCTAACACACCTTGATCTATCTGGTCCAAACTCTCCCAAATGATATAAATTCAACTATTCGTTCATATTACTATAATTAATATTCCTATAAAGAATTCGCAAGCCCTAGCCTGCTGAGATTGCTGCAGAACTTCCATGTCTCTGCTTTTGAAAACCTATTGCCGCCACAATAGAGAGTATCATGAAGGGATCAAAATCATGTTTTATTTTAACCCCAAAGTGGTCGCGTATAGCCCAGAATTTCTTTGACACCTCGGCCACCACTAAACCCGACTTTTCTTCAATTTCATATTCTAAACCCAAAATGTCTCCCCTAACTTGAAGTATTTTTCCCCCGTCAAGGTTTTCCACCCACCAATCGTCATGCAAAGTTAAAAGCTTCTCTTTAATTGTTGCTAAATGCTTTTGGTTTTGGTCTACAATTTTAAAGGTGGCTCTAGCAGCGATTTTTCCTTCAACGGAACCTAATTTATTTCCCTGATTATCAATGAATTCAATTTTTCCTCT